>JABWBL010000338.1 GCA_013360535.1 Planctomycetaceae bacterium | reverse complement strand
GAGGCGCTCGCGAGCTTGCACGCAGGCGATGCAGTGCAGCGGGCGGTGTACGCGCGGCAGCTGGGGCGGCCGGACACGGCGGAGAAGCCGGAGCAGCGCGCCGTGGCGTTTGCGCACCTCGCGGTCACGCTCGCGGACGGGTACCCGAGCATCCGCACGATCGCGCGGCGTTCGCTGCAGGCGCTCGATCGGGAGCTGGGGCTGGGAATGGCGAAGGAGCTCGAGGCGTTCGACACGTTCGCGGATGCGGACACGCGGCGCGAGAGCGTGCTCAAGCTGCTCGAGAAGCTCGAGCGGGCCGCCGCCGGGCGCTTCCCTTCGCCGCGCGCGGATTCCATGCTCGACGCCCGCTTCCGGCTCGAGCTCGAGCGCGTCACGCGCCTGCTCGAGCGGCAGTCCGACCACGTGATCTCGATCGGCGAATGAACGCACCCCTCGCAAGCGCGCTGCGCACCGGCTGGATCCTGCTCGCGACGAGCCTGCCGCTCGGCCTCACGCTCGAGGCGCTCCATGCGTTCAAGGTTCGCGGCTTCCTCGAGAGCCCGGTGCGGCGCGAGATGTGGCGGCTTGCCCACGCGCACGGGACGTTGCTCGCGCTGCTCTTGCTCGCGTTCGTGGCGGTCGCGGAGCGGCACCTGAAGGAGGAACGGCACGCGGCGATCTCGCGCGAGCTGCGGATCGGCGCGATCGCGATGCCGCTGGGCTTTTTCCTCGGCGGAATCCTCAACGGTGAAGGCGATCCCTCGCTGTTCGTCGTGCTCGTGCCCGTGGGAGCGCTGTTCCTCGTCGTCGCGCTCGTGCGGGCGACGCTCGCGACACGCTGAGCCTCGATGTTCACCGGTCTTGCGATCTTCGGGCTGACGTACGCGTTGATCGCGGGGCGTCGGTTGAGCTGGCTGCCGCTCGACCGGCCGGCCGGAGCGCTGCTCGGCGCCGTGCTGATGGTCGCGTTCGGTGTCCTCGCGCCGCGCGAAGCGATCGAAGCGATCAACGGCGAGACGTTGCTCTTGCTGTTCGGCCTGATGGGCATCGGCGGGTTCCTCGCGAGCGACGGATTCCTCGATCGCTCCGCGGATTGGCTCGCGGCGCGCTGCGGCACGGCGTCGCACCTGCTCGGCGCGCTCGTGTGGGGCGCGGGAATCCTGTCGGCGGTCATCACGAACGATGCGGTGTGCGTGCTCGGTGCGCCGCTCGTCGTGGCGTGGGTGAAACGACTCAAGGTGCCCGCGCTGCCGTTCCTGCTCGCGCTGTGCACGGCCGCGAATACCGGTTCGGTCGCGACGCTCGTCGGCAATCCACAGAACATGCTCTGTGGCCAGCTCGGGCAGCTCGACTACACGACGTACCTGCTGCATCTGGCGCCGGTCGCGCTCGTGGGGCTCGCGCTCAACCATGCGCTGCTCGTGTGGATGTTCCGGCGCGAACTCGCACTTTCGTTGCCGTCGGTTCCGGCGCCGCGCGTAGTCGATGGCCGCAGCGCACTCACGCTCGGTGTGCTCGCGCTCACCGTCGTTTCCTACCTGCTCGGCACCGACCTCGCGTGGACCGCCGCCGCCGGTTTCGTCGCGCTGATGCTCGTCAAGCGCGCCGACACGAGCGGCCTGTGGGAGAAGATCGACTGGTCCGTCTTGCTGTTTTTCGCGGGCCTTTTCGTCGCGGTCGAAGGCCTGACGCGCAGCGGCGCCACGCAGTGGTTCTTCGAGCGTTACCCGCTAGTCGAGCCCGGCTCCACCGGCGCCTGGCGCGCCAGCGGCCTGTTCCTCGTCGGCTCCAACGTCGTCTCCAACGTGCCGTTCATCCTCGTCGTGCAGGACGAACTCGCGAAATTCTCGAACCCTGTCCTCGCCTGGGAACTGCTCGCGATGGCCTCGACCTTCGCCGGCAACCTCACGCTGCTCGGCAGCGTCGCCAACGTGATCGTTGCCGAACGCAGCCGCGACATCGGCGGCCTCGGCTTCCTCGCCTACCTCAAGGTCGGCGCCCCGCTCGCGCTGCTCACGACCGCCCTCGGCACGGCCTGGCTCGTCTTCCTCCACGGATGAGGAAGAAGCGGAACACGGGGAGACGGAACGAGGCAGCGGAGGTCGGATACGAGGCGGCCATGGAGAGATGAGCCGTCAGGACGGAGTCGCCGATGCGGGGAGCGAAGTGGAAGCAGGAGCGGAAGCCGGCAGGAATCTCAGGGCGTATGGAGGGGTCTCAGGTGCGCGGCGCAGTGCGCACACGTTGTTCGAAGGAGGGGAACTCCGGGCCGACGATCGGTTCGAGTTCGTTTCGCAGTTCGGGCGTGTCGAGGATCCTTTGCAGGTAGTCGACGATCGCCGGCGAGGCGTGATCCTGCTTGAAGAGCAGTGCGCCCCAGAAGAGCTGGAGCAGCGGGTGCTGGATCTCGTCGAAATGCTCGACGCCGTAGCGCCATCCCGACTCCTGCTGGCAGAGCCCGTAGCTCAGCGCCACGAATGGATAGATGTGTTCCTTGTCCACGTCGGCTGACGTCAGCGCGAACAGCGTGCGGATGTGCGGCGCGAGCTGCTCGACACCCTCCTCGGCAAGGAACTCGCCCTGCGTGGGCGCTTCCATGATGAGCTGGATGAGCTCCTGCTTTTCCTTCGCCGTCACCGGCTGCTGTTCCGGCCGGCTCGCCGCGCACGCGATCACCATCCAACCCGCGGCTGCCGCCCTCCATACTCCTCGCATCTTTCCCTTCCTTTCCGGTTTCTGATCGACGCTCGCTCGTTGCGCTGCAACGGGCTCGATCCTGTTCCTCCAAGGCCTCATCGTATCCGACCTCCGCTGCCTCGTTCCGTTTCCGTGGTGTTCTGCTTCATTCTGCCGCGCGCGGCTCGACGCGGTGCAGCTTGCGGACGAAGAAGTCCATGGTGCGGCGCCAGCCGTAGGGGGAGCCGCCGGAGCCGTGGCCGCCGCCGGGGATGACGAGCAGGTCGAAGTCCTTGTCGGCGCGAACGAGAGCGTCGACGACCTGCATTGTGGACGCGGGATCGACGTTGCGGTCGGCCTCGCCGACGATGAGGAGCAGGTCGCCCTGCAGGCGCGAGGCGTGCACGACATTGCTCGAGGCTTCGTAGTGCGGGCCGATGGGCCAGCTCATCCACAGCTCGTTCCACCAGATCTTGTCGACGCGGTTGTCGTGGCAGCCGCAATCGGCGACGGCGGCGCGGTAGAAGTCGCCGTGGTCGAGCAGCGCGCGCAGCGCGTTCTGGCCACCGGCGGAGCCGCCGAAGATGCCGACGCGCGTGAGGTCGAGGCCGGGGTGGGTGGAAGCGAGGGCGCGCAGCCATGCGATTCGATCGGGAAATCCGGAGTCGGCGAGGTTCTTCCAGGCGACGTCGTGGAAGGCCTTGGAGCGCCAGTTGGTGCCCATGCCATCGATCTGCACGACCACGAAGCCGAGCTCGGCGAGTTCGCTCGCGTGGCCGTGGTGGGCGCGGAACTCCTTGGGCACGTGGAAGTCGTGCGGGCCGGCGTAGATCTGCTCGATGACCGGGTGCGGGCGCGATGGATCGAAGTTCGAGGGCCAGTGCACGATGCCATGAATGTCGGTCGTGCCGTCGCGACCCTTGGCGACGAAACGTTCGGGCGCGCGCCAGCCGGTCGCGGCGAGTGCGCGCGGGTCGGCGCGGCCAAGTTCGAGCACTTTGGCGCCGTCGGACAAGCGGCGCAGCTCGACGACGGGGGCGTGGTCGACGCGCGACCAGCGGTCGAGAGCGAAGCGACGGTCGGGTGAGAGCTCGAGCTCGTGCGAACCGTCGGCGTCGGTGAGTGCGACGAAGCCGGTCCCGTCGAAGTTCACGCGCGCGAAGTGCTCGTGGTAAGGATCTTCGCCTGGGTTGCGGCCGGCGACGACGAGCAGGAGCTCGCGGCGAGCGTCATCGACGTCGACGACACGCTTGACGACCCATTCGCCGCTCGTGACGGCGCCGAGAACGGCTCCGGTGCGGCCGTCGATGCGCCACAGGTGATTCCAGCCGCTGCGTTCGCTCATCCACAACACTTCGTCGCTGCCTTCGACGTGGTGCAGCCAGAGTTTCGCGGCGTAATCGAAGAACGTCGGGCCGTTTTCGTCGATCACCGCGGTCGCCTTGCCCGTGAGCGCGTCGAGCGAGACGAGGCGCACGACGGTGTGGCCGCGCTGGTTGTAGACGAACGTGAAGCGGGAGCCGTCGGGCGCCCAGCGTTCGCGGTGGATCGACCACGGGTTGTCGAACAGCTCGCGCGAGACAGGGATCTCGCGGCCGGTCGCGCTCTCGAAGAGCCGCGGCCAGCGCTGCGGGATCGGATCGCCGGGCTTGAGGTAGGGGTAACTGTGCAGCACCGGATGCACGGAGCCGCGCGGCGAGCTCTCGACGTAGTTGACGACGCGCTCGCCGCCGGGAGCGCGCTCCCACGCGATGAAATGGGCGCCGTCGGGCGAACGAACGACGTCGTTCGACCAATTGCGGCCTTCGGGCAAGGTGGCGAGCACGGTTTCGGCGCCGTCGGCGGTGCGGCGGAGGAGCTCGCGGCCGCGCGAGAGGATCTCGCGCGGAGTTTCGGGCGCGCGTTCGCGGCGGCGCTC
>JABWBL010000337.1 GCA_013360535.1 Planctomycetaceae bacterium | reverse complement strand
ATCTATCGCGGAGCGCGCTCCCGGATCCACCGGGGGGCCCCGACGCCGTGCGCCGGAGCCCCCCGAGAGCGCTGCCGATCGAGGCCGGGCGGGCGCGCGCCCGCCGGTGCTCACGGGTAGTTGAAGACCTCGCTGAGCGCCATGGCCGCGCACTTGTTCTCGATGTTGTTGCCCAGCCCCCCGGAGTGCATCGCGGTGTACAGGTCGGGGAAGGCGGGGTTCTGCATCTCGATCGCGCGCTCGAGGAACAGCGTGTCGCCGGTCAGGTACCAGCCGTAGGCGAAGGACGACGGCGTCTGGTAGCGGTCGACGTAGGAGTCGGACCCGCCCGAGGGCAGCGACGTGCAGTACAGCGGCTGCTGCACGTCGGTCGGGCCGACCGCGATGATCGAGCGCGGTGCGAGCTGCGCCGTGTTCCAGCCGGGGAACTGCACCATCGAGTACAGCGAGTTGACGAGCACCTGCTCGAGCCGCACGAGGCGCGACGGGTCGACGCCGATGTAGACCGACTCGCGCATGCTCCACAGCCCGTTCTCGACGATCGCCTGCTCGATCGACTGGCGCGCGCGGAACTGGCCGCCGAGGAACTTGTTCGAGATCGCGGCCTGCAGCACGCCTGTGCAGGAGGCCTGCCCGTCGTCGACCAGACCGACGATGCGGTCGAACCAGTCGCGCGACTGTGCTCGCCAGGCGCTGTCGCCGAGCGAATAGGCCGCGCACATCGCGTCGATCGACCAGCCGTGGCCGCGCCCGAAGCTGAAGCCCTTGTTGGGGTTGGCGGCGACGAACTGCAGCTGCGTCAGCATGCCCGACACGATCGCGCTGCCGCTCGCCGCCGTCGGGAGGTGATGGAACGACAGGCGTGCGACCTCGGCCTGCATGCGCAGGTCATCCTTCGCCATGGCGTCGTTGGTGAGCCACGCCAGCGTCTTGGGCGAGTTGAGGTAGCGCCCGAGGTGCTGCAGGTCGATCGGCATGTAGCCGAAGAGCGTCGACTCGTAGTCGGGCTGGAGCCCCGCAGCGGCAACCGCGGTCACCTGATGGTTGGGCGCGACGTCGAAGCCGAACATGTCGTACCCGGAGAGCAGCGTCTGGAAGAACAGCGACGGCACGTACTGCATCGTCCCGTTCGTGCGGATCCAGTCCTGCAGGCGCGTCGGCGTGCCGTCCATGTTGAACAGCGCGTCCGGCATCCGGCACGTGTACATGCGGTGGCGCAGCGACGTGTAGCGCAGTCCGTCGCGCGAGGCGGCGAGCGCCGTCGGGAAGCCGTCGTAGAGGAAGATCTCCGAGCCGCTCGTCATGCCTCCGTAGGCCACGCCCCACGGGTGGGCCCAGCCGAGGCCGGCTTCGTGGATCGGGTACGAGCCGAGCGCGATGCCGTGCGCGAGCGCGTCCTCGATCGACAGCAGGTCGTTGCGCAGCTTCGTGCGGATCGAGCCGAGCGAGACCTGCGGGAGCAGCGGCAGCAGGTGGCGCTGAGGGTAGTAGCGCGCCGTCTGGGGATTCCACCACGACCACAGCTTCTGGCCGTTCGAGTTCGTGCCCGTGCGGCAGAAGCCGACGAAGTGGAAGTCGAGGAACTCCTTGGCGCGCGCCTCCTGCCCGATCGGGCAGAGCGCGATGCGGCGCTCGAATTGCGCCTGCTCACCGATCACGTGCAGCTTGCCGTCCGTGCGCGCCTTGACGAGCTCGACCGTCGTGCGGCCGCCGCTCGTGGTCGGCAGCCCGAGCCACGGGTCGTCGATCTCGCTCACCACCGTCCAGCCCGACGGCACGCGCAGCTCGAGCGCGTCGAAGTACATGGCCTTCTGCGCGTCGTCCGCGGTCGCGCTGGTCGACTTGTCGAGCCCGCTCATGGCGTTGTGGACGCGCAGGTCGAGCGTGACCACGTTCTCCATCGACCACGTGCTCATGTAGGCGTGCACGCCCATCATGTGCGGCAGGGTCGCGGTGGCGCCCGTCACCGGGGCGACCGGCCGCAGCACGGTGTGGCGGCGTTCCTCGAGCACCTCGCGACCGTACCGGCGCTGCTCGTACCCGAGGTCGTTGGTGCGCAAGTCCGCCCGATACAGGTTGCCGAAGCAGTCGCGCGTGCGCAGCTCGAGGCCGTAGGGCGTGGTGCGGAGCGCCTGCACAGGCGCCGTCGTGCGCGGGCGGCGCCAGTCGTTCGGCTCGAGGAAGACGTCGAAGCGGATGTACGTGCCCGGGGTGATGTTGGCGTCGCGGCGGACGCGCGCGAGCACCTCGACCACGTCGGCGCCGAGCGTCTCGTCGGGATAACGCGTGACGACCTCGCACTGGGCGAGCGACACCGAGCCGTCGTGGTTGAGCACCTTGAACGGCGAGCGTCCGTCGGGGCGCGGGAAGGTGTTCGGGGGCACCGGGATGGTGCCGCGCAGGATGAACTCCGTCACGTCCGGCGCCGCGAGCTCGAGCTGCGCGACCGGAGGCGGCGTCTGGGCGCGTGCGAGCACACCCAGGCAGAGGATCGAGGCGAGCGTTGCGAGCGCGCGTCCCAGTCGAAGGAGGCAGACGCGGGTGACGTCCGCCGACGAAGCTGCTGACATGTCTCTCTCCTCGTGCGGCGCCTGAAACGCCGCCACTTGCCAGGCACCCGGCCTGGGCCCGATCCCCTCGATAGACGGCGAGGCTCCACGCCCACCGCCCCTGCGCGCCACCGGGCGGAAGCGCACAAGTCCCCCTGCGACGGCAGGAGGAGCGTTTGTGTTCCCCGAACGCGTGGGGAGTATTTTCCCGCACGCTCAGGTTCGCGCGTCCCGGCCCGATTCCCGTCGACCCGGAGCGTGCGCCCGCCGTCCCTCGCGGGCCGGTGGGCTCGGGATCATAGCGCCGCGGCCGGATCCGGTGACGCCGTCGAGCCCCCCAGCTCGCTCGCCCTCGACCCGACCGGGCACAAATCCTCGGGAAAACGCTCGCTCAGGCCTTTGTTTGGGGTTCCAACTTGTTCCCGGGGAGCCGGCGCTCCGACTCGCGGACGTCGCCCCGGAGCGATCACGGGAGGTACGTCAGCTCGACCGCGTTGGAGAGGTTCGTCGAACCGCCCGCGGGCGGGTCGCGGAGCCACGCCTGCACCTGCACGACGCTGCCCGAGGACCAGGGCTGTCCGATGGCGGTCGCGTTGGCGGTCTGGAAGTCGTTCCAGTCGAGGAGCAACGTGCCATCGCAGGCGCCTTGCGTGCCGCCCGAGGAGCGGGTGGGGGTGCGCTGGATCGGCGACTTCACGCACAGGAAGCTCGAGGCGTTCCAGGGCGTCGCGTCCCGGCCCGTGGCCGAATAGAAGATCAGGCCCGACTTCTGGCCGTCGACGTTGGCGACCGAGATCCGGCAGGGATGGGCGAGCGAGACGCTCGGGTGGTCGTCGGCGCTGATCGTCGCGACGCAGCCGTTCGTGCTGGTTCCCGCCGTGCAATAGCCCGGCGGGGCCGTCGGGGTGCGGAAGAGCGACAGGTGGCGGGCACCACCCGTCGGGTACACGAGCCCCGCACCGTTCAGGAGCACGTCGTAGACCCACGCCCCGCTGATGTCGGTGTGCAGCACGTCGCCGTTCTCGAGCACGAACACGCCGCGCGGCTGCGTCGGCGTGAACGAGCCGAGGACACTGCCGCTCGCATTCAGGCGCACGATGCTGCCGGTGGCGTTGCTGCAGGCGTAGACCTCGCAGCAGCCCGACAGGCCGAGCTGCTGCGCGAAGTCGATCGTCGCCGAGTTGTGGAACACCGACAGCGGCGTTCCGGCCAGCGTGAAGCGGTAGATGTCCTTGTTGTTCGCCGAGCCCGAGACGAGCAGCTCGCCCTGGAAGTGCATCACCCCGAACGGGCTGTCCGCGAAACCGGTGGTGGAGAACCAGCCGATCAGGTTGCCCGACGTGTCGTACTTGCCGATCGCGTTGCCGGGAGCGCCGTTGTTCGTGCCCGCATTGCACACGTAGTAGGTGCCGTCGACAAAGGCCGCGCCGCGCAGGTTGTCGAGGCCGCCGCCGGGGAACTGGCCGCCGATGTTGCCTATCAGGGTGCCCGTCGGGGTCCAGCGCGAGATGCGGTCGCCCAGCTGCTCCGTGACCCAGATCTCGTTGCCCACCTGCACGGCGCTGATCGGCTGGCCACCCTGCAGGGGGAACAGGTTCGAATGGAGCACGGAGCCATCGACCGCGTTGAACGCGACGAGCCGGTTGTTGGAGCTGTCCGGCATCATCACGAACCCCTGGGCCAGCGTGAGCGGGCTCAGGGCGAGGACGACGGCCGGAATCAAGGTCGTGCGAGTCACGTGGAAGGCCTCGAGTGGGGGGACGGAGCGGGAGAGCGCTCCCGAGGCTAACGCCGATTCTTTGCGCCGGGCTGGTGCACGGCGCGTTCCGGTGCCGCACTCGGCGCTGAACAGCGCTCGTTCCGCCTTGGCTTCGCTCCACGTTCCCCGAGCTCGTGCGCGAGCTGCTCCGGGCCCGGAAACGAAAACGATCGAGGCCGCAGAAAAGCAGCGAAGGCCGACCCCCATTCTCCATGGAGGTTGAGAGATACAAGTCCTGCGGCCAGAAAAGCTCCGGGGACGCTTAATGCGTCCCCGGAGAGCGACCCCCCAAGCCGCGCGCTTCGCGCGGCGCGGCTGAGGTGGTTCCGCGACTAGTTGGCAATCAAGGGACGTAAGTCATCTCGATGCCGTCGGAAAGGTTCGTCGCCTTGCCAGCGGGCGGGTCGCGGAACCACGCCTGCACCTGCACGAGGTTGCCCGACGACCACGGCTGGCCGAGCGCGCTGGGCGAGAGCGACTGGTAGTTGTTCCAGTCGAGCACCAGCGTGCCGTCGCACAGGTTGACGGTGCCGCCGGAGGTCTGCGTGCCAGTGCGCTGCGTCGGCGACTTCACGCACAGGAAGCTCGTGGCGTTCCACGGAGCCGCGTTCTGGCCCGTGATCGAGTAGAAGATCAGGCCCGACTTCTGGCCCTCGACGTTGGTGACGGTGATGTTGCAGGTGTTGGCGAGCGAGACGCTCGGGTTGTTGTCGGCGCTGATCGTCGCGACGCAGCCGTTGGTCGTGAGACCGGCCGTGCAGTAGCTCACCGGGCCCGAGGGCGCGGTGCTGAAGAGCGTCACGTGGCGGCCGCCGCCGGTGTAGACCTGCGTCGAGGTCAGCGAGGTGGTGTCGTACACCCAAGCGCCGCTGCCGTTGGTCCACAGGACGTTGCCGTTCTGCAGCTGGTAGACGCCGCGAGCGCCGCTCGCCGCGAACGTGCCGACCGAGTTGCCGACGGCGTCGAAGCGCACGACGTTGTTGGTCGTGAAGCCACCGGCGAAGACGTCGCAGCAGCCGGCCATGTTGAGCTGGTGCGCGAAGCTGATCGTCGTGGAGTTGTGGAACACCGACACCGGCGTGCCGAGGAGCGTGAAGCGGTAGATGTCGTTGTTGTTCGAGGAACCCGACACCAGCAGGTCACCCTGGAAGCTCAGCACCGAGAACGGGCTCGCCGCGAGCGAGACCGTGGGGAAGAAGCCGAGCGGGTTGCCCGCCATGTCGTACTTGACGATCGCGTCGCCGGGCGCGCCGTTCGCGGTGCCCGAGCAGCACACGTAGAACGTGCCGTTGACGAGCGCCGCACCGCGGACGTTGTCGAGGCCGCCGCCGGCGAACTGGCCGCCGATGTTGCCGATCAGCGTGCCGGACGGCGTCCAGCGCGAGACGCGGTCGCCGATCTGCTCGGTGACCCAGATCTCGCTGCCGACCTGCACGGCGACGATCGGCGTGCCGCCCTGAAGGCCGAACAGGTTCGAGTTGATGACGCTGCCATCGACCGGGCTCAGCGACACGAGCCGGTTGTTGGTGCTGTCGGGCATGATCAGGAAGTCTTGGGCGAGCGCGACGGGGCTCGCGGCCAGGAGCAGCGCGCAGGCGCGGAAAGTGCGAATCACGGTGGGGACCTCGTCCCGGAGGGGACATCGGAGAAACGGGGCGCTTCGGCCTCCCGACGAACGGGGCTACGAAGTTGCAAGCAAGGGTACCGCCCCGGGCCGGGGGCGGGCAGGGGCCGCTTCCGTCAATCTGGCGTTCGGACCGGCGCGCGCGGGCTCAGGCGGCGCGGAAGCGCGGCGTGCCGCGTTGCAGGGCAACCTTGACGAGGCCCGAGGCCGACGGG
>JABWBL010000336.1 GCA_013360535.1 Planctomycetaceae bacterium | reverse complement strand
GTGCCGACGTCGTGCCGTGCATGCGCAGCGCCTGGGACGGGCTCGACAGCTTCGGCAACGTCTTCCGCGACGGCGGCCTGAAGTCGGTGTGGCGCTCGGAGCGCCACCGTACGTTCCTGCGCCAGCATGCGGCGCGCCCCGGCGGTCGCTGTGCCTCCGCAGTGAGCTGAAGGCACGCGGCGCCGGCGCGGCGCGCTCAGGCCGGCTTGGGGATCAGCTCGTCGAGGTACAGCGGGAGCATCTTGCGCCACGTGGTCCAGTCGTGCGGCCATTCTTCGCCCCACTCGACGACGCGGTTGGGGATGCGGCGCGAGCCGAGCACGTCGGCGACGCGCCACGACTGGGCCGGTTCTTCGGCCTTGCCCTTGCCGTGCACGAGCAGGACGTAGCGCTTGCGCAGCTGGTCCAGGTGCGGGCCCTCGGGCAGGTCCTTGAGGAAGCGCGAGGGAGTGTTGTGGTGGTGGTCGGCGTTCGCCTCGCCGTCCATGAACTTGATCAGGTCGTACGTGCCGCTCATGCAGATGGCGAGCTTGAACACGTCGGGGTGGCGGCAGACGGCCGCGAGCGACTGGTAGGCGCCGATCGAGGCGCCGGCGGCGACGACCTCGGCCGCGGGGTTCTTGCAGTCGCGCCGGATGAGCGGCACGAGCTCGTGGTACACGAACGCGTCGAAGCGCTGCTGCGCGCGCGCGGCGTGCGCGACCTTGTTCGACTCGGCGAGCAGCGCCTGGCCTGCGGTCGAATCGCAGGAGTAGATCTTGATGCGCTTCTGCTCGAGCAGGTGCTTGAGCACGTCGATCATCCAGAAACGCTCGATCTCCTCCGCGTCACCGCCGGCGGTGGGGAAGAGCAGCACCGGCGTGCCCTCCTCGCCCCAGCGCACGACCTTGACCTCGCGGCCGAGTCGCTCCGACTTCCAGGTCTCCGTCGCTTTTGCCATGGCTACTTGCGCGCGCCCTTCTTCGCCTTGGGAGCGGAAACCGGCGCCGCGGCGACGGCCACCTTGGGCGCTGCCTTCGCGGCGGCGCGCTCGGCGGCGTCTTCCTGGCGCCAGACCTGCAGCTCGTTCCAGAAGTGCTCGGTGAAGTGATCCCACTCGTGCTTGGGGAACAGCGCCTCGACCTTGGTGCGCACCGCGTGGCGCGCGCGATCGGAGCCGAAGAACTCCCACACGACCTCGTCCAGGTGCGCGAGGTGCTTGGCGCAGAACTCCTCGAACTTGTCGGCTTCCATGCGCTCGCGCGCGATCCTCGCGTAGCGCGAGAGCTTCTCGCGGTAGGGGAGGTCGAGCTCCGCGACGTCGAAGAACGGCTGCCAGTCCTGGTTGATGCGCAGCTTCTTCTTCGTGGCCGCGACGTACATCGCCCAGCGCAGCTTCGACTTCACGAGCCACGGGAAGTGGCGGTGCAGGCTCGACACCTGACTGTCGGGGCAGGGGTTGGCGAAGTCGATCGGGAACCAGTCGCCCTTCTCGTACAGCGCCTCGCAGCTGTTGAAGTCCCAGTTGAAGAAGGCGTTGATCGTGAGCGTGATGTCGCGCAGGACCGAGAGCGTCTCCTCGGGCAGGTAGTCCTTGTCGTTCAGGTAGCGCTGGTGCAGCGGCGCGCCCGGGTCGTAGCGGATGATGCGCGTCTGGGGGCCGAGGCCGATGCAGCGGCAGAAGTGCTCGTGCGGCAGCACGCCCTTTTGGAGGTGCATGACGAGCTTGCCCGACTTCTCGTAGGCGTCGCGCAGCGCTTCCTCGTCGTCGACCTTGCTGACGCCGACCCAGCCGCCTCCGTCGTAGGGCTTCATGAACAGCGGATACCCGACCTTGGCGCCGATCTCGCCGAGGTCGAAGAGCCGCGCGTAGCGCACGAGCGTCGTCTCGAGGTCCGCCTTCTCGTCGTAGGCCTTCGGCGGGACCATCCACGTCGTCGGGATCGGCAGCCCGAGCTTCATCATCGCCGCGTAGGTCGTGTGCTTCTCGTTCGCCTGCACCGACCACGGGTTGTTGAAGACGTACACGCCGTCGAGGATCGTCGCCTTCTTGATCCACTCGCGCCGCACCGCGTACCAGTGCGTCAGGCGATCCATGACGAGGTCGTAGTTGACCTTCTGGCGCAGGTCGTAGGGCTCGATCGTCACGCGCTCCACTTCGAAGCGGACCGTGTCACCGCCGATCGGCAGCGCGAGATCGAGATCCTTCATGATCTCCTCGAAGCAGATGGGCCAGCAGGCGTCCGCGCCGAGGGAGAGACCGATACGTCGAGTGATCTGGGCCAAGCAGGGCTCCTCGCGACGCCTTCGTCGCGGGTGGGGGCAGTTCCGGAAGGGCGCGGATTCTAGCAGCCGAGAGCCGGTTCGACGCGTCCCTACCCGTGCCTGGCGGCGAGCTCGTCGTAGAGCTCCTCGAGCTTGGCGGCCTGCGTCGAGATCGAGTACTCGCGCTCGACGTGCGCCCTCCCGGCGCGTCCGAATTCCGGCCAGCGGGCTGGGGCGGCGGCGAGCTCGACCAGCGCCCGTGCGGCGCCGTCGACGTCACACTCGTCGAACAAGAGGCCCGCGATACCGTGCGGAGACACTTCAGGGATGTCGCAATGGCGCGAGGCGACGATCGGCATGCCGGTCGCCGACATGTCGATCAGCGAGACGGGCGCTCCACCCTCCGCATCGCCGTCGGATGCGTGGCGGCTGGGCGCGAAGAAGACGTGGAAGCCGTAGAGCGAGCGGCGGTACTCGACGTAGGGGCGCGGCGGCGGGAAGTCGACCGTGCTCTCGAGCTTCAGCGTGCGCACGAGCTCGTGCAGCTCGGCGAGCCGCGCGCGCTCGGGGTCGGAGCTCGCGATCACCATCAGCGAGAGCCGCAGGTTCGGCGCCTCGCGCACGGCGCGCGCAAAGGCCTCGAGCGCGAACGGAAAGCCCTTCTTTTCCACGGCGCGGCCGGAAGCGAGCACGTGGACGAGCCCATCCGACGACGGGCGGCGCTCGGCGAACTCGGTGCCTTCGATCTGCACGCCGAGGTGCTGCACCGCGATCTTCCCGCGTGGGCAGCCGAGCGACTCGACCTTGGCGCGCATCGCATTGCCTTCGACGAGGAACAGGTCACCCTGCGCGAACAGCTCGAGGTAACGCTGACGCCACAGCTCCGAACGCGAGTTCTTCCAGATGTCGGCGCCGTAGAACGAGGTCACGTGCGCGACACCGGTGGCACGCGCGAGCGGCAAGTCGATCCAGCCCTGGTGCGCGAAGTGCGAGTGGAGCAGCGTCGCGCCGTGCTCGCGCAGCGCACGCTTCATGAACGGGAACACGCCTCCGCCGAGGCGACGGCGCAGGCGCTCGAGCCCCTGCAGCGGCAGCGGCCGATCGGTGAGCGCGTACACCGCCTCGAGCGGGTACTGGTCGCGGTTCTCGCGGCGCTTGCACACCACCAGGGCTTCCCAGCGCTCGAGGGCGCGAATCTGGCTGTAGACCCAGCTCCCGGTGCCGAACAGGAACGGGTTGACCGAGTGCGCGACGGTGCGGGCCATGCGCGCAAGCTAGCGGCGATCCACGTGCGGGTCCAACGCCCCGAGCTCGAGCGCTAGACTCGCGCGCTCGATGAGGATCGCGCTCGTACACATGCGCCACGCGGCGGTCGGCGGCACGGAACGGGTGCTCGACGAAGTCTCGCGCCGACTCGCCGAGCGCGGGCACGACGTGACGATCCTGTGCCGCTCGCACGTCGAAGCGAGCCACCCCAACGTGCGTTTTGTCGTGCTGCGCAGCCCGGTGTTCGGCAGCGGCTGGCGCATGTGGGCCTTCGCGGGGGCCGTCGCGCGGCACGTTGCGAGCGAGCGCTACGACCTCGTGTACTCGCTCGGGCGGACGTGGAGCCACGACGTGATCCGCTGCAGCGGCGGCTCGCATGCGGCGTGGCTCGAGCAGAGCCGCCTGTCGCGCGGCGGCAAGCGTGGCTTCGGCGCGTGGTTGCGCTCGTTCAAGGACAAGCTGACGCTGGCGATCGAGCGCCGCTCCTACGCGCCGGGCGCGTACCGGAAGGTAATCGTCAACTCGCGCCTCGTCGGCGACGACCTCGTTCGGCGTTACGGCATTCCGTCGGACAAGCTCGAGATCGTCTACAACGGCGTCGACCTCACGAAGTTCGCGCCGCTCGAGCCGCAACGCCGCGCGGAGCTGCGCGCCGAGTTCGGTGTGGCCAATGGCGAGCTCGCGCTGCTGTTTCTCGGCACCGGATACGAGCGCAAGGGACTCGCGCGGCTGCTCGAGGCCTTCGCGAGCGTCGCGACGCAACTCCCGCGGGTGCGAGTGTGGGTCGTCGGCCGCGATTCCGAGCAGGGCCGCTACGAGAAGCTCGCGGAAAACCTCCGGATCTCGGCCCGAACGCGCTTCTTCGGCGAACGCCGCGACGCTCGCTCGTTCTTTGCGGCGGCGGACCTGTACGTGCTGCCGACCTGGTACGACAGCTTCGGATTCACGGTGCTGGAAGCGCTCGCCTGCGGGACTCCGGTCGTCACGACGGACCACGCGGGCGCGGCGGAGCTCGTCGAGTCCGGCGTGCAAGGCGCGGTCCTGCCCGTCGCGGCCGGCAGGGACGAGCTCGCGCGGACGCTGCTCGAGTGGTGCGATGCGCACCGG
>JABWBL010000335.1 GCA_013360535.1 Planctomycetaceae bacterium | reverse complement strand
CTCGAACTCGGCGACGTCGGTCTCGATCCCGGCCGGGTTCAACTGCACCGAGAGGGGATCGGTCTGGAAGAGGGCGCCCGTGTCCCGCAACTGTCGTCGGAGGGCGGAGAGCGCGGTGCCGCCGCCGCGCGAGTGGCCGACGAGCAGCACGCGCGACGGATCGATGGGGTAGACCGTGCCGAGAGCGCGGACGAACTCGGCGAGATCGGCGGCGGTCTCGGTTCCATCGCAGCGCGGCGCGGCGAACAGCCAGCCACGCTCGCGCGCAAGCCTCACGGACTGCCCGCAGCCGTAGCCGTCGAACCACGTGTCCTCGTCGAAGGCGCGGCCGTGCAGGCCGATGACGAGCGCAGCGGGCTTGTCCTTCGTGAGGCCGCTCGGCACGAACACGCGCGCGCGCACGTTCGATTGGGCCGTGGGAAGCGCGAGAAAGAACTCGCCGTCGCGCTCGGGCCCGTACCAGCGCTCGCCCTTCTTGGCCGCGGCGACGACTTGTTCGGCCTCGGCGAGCAGGCGCGCGCCGGGATAGTCGTGCGCCTCGGACGAGCCCCTCGCGAGCGAGGTGAGCAGGCCGTGCAGCATTGTCGCAGTCTCGAGCTCGAGCTTCGGGGACTTCTCGCGTGCGGTCTCGATGTCGGTTGCGAGTGCCGCGAGCCGCTCGTCGCGCCGCTCGACGATCGAGATCTGAACGGTCGTGAGCGGGATCATGAAGTCCCCCGGCCACAGCGAGACTTCCATCGGGACGTCACCGCATTCGGCACGCCTCAGGTTGAGCGAGACCGGAAGGGAGATATTCCAGGGATCCTCCGCGGCCTCGTAGTCCGAGACCTCGCCGAGCTTGGGCAGCATGCAGCAGATCCTCACGTGGACCAGGGACAACGGGTACAGCTCCTCGGCGCTGACGGACGTCGTGCCATCGGAGCGATTGCACAGTCGACTCGACAGCACGAGTCCCAGGTTGGCGTAATCATCCCCCTCGCGATAGGGAGCCATGGCCCGGCGGGCGCGATCGAGCCGCTGCGCGCAGGCTCCAGTTCCGCTCGAGAAGCAACTCTCGGCGAGACCCACGAGGTTCCGGAGCGCTGCGTCTCGCGCATTCGAATGCTTGGACGCCATCCACCGTCGCTCCAGGTCTCTCAGCCGCGTGAACACCTCAAGCCGCGCGTTCAGCGGCGGGTAGATCTCCTGAGCGAAGGCCGGGTCGCTGGACTGAAGCGACAACGTCATCGCGATGCCAAGTGCGAGGTTCATCCGCTTTGCTCCAGAAGCGAGGCGCCGTGCTGCACGTTCACTGCTCACTGTAGAAGCAATTGACGACACCCGCCTTGACGAGCCGGTCATGGGCATCGAAATCGAGCACGAGCCAGTCGTCTCCGACCTCCGCGCCCCCCAGCCAGAAGGACTCGTCCTCTTTCGAGAACCAAGGCCGCACGTCGAACACGGTCCAGCGATTGCACGGTCCGAGCCACTCGCGAGCCTGAGCGCGGGTCGTGCCGGGGACGAGCAACCGCTCGATCAGGTCCGGCGCCATCGCCTGACGCTCGGTGCGCTCCAGACTGGCGTGGGAGCTCTCCGGCTCCGCGATCCACCTGGCCGAGTCGAAGGCCATCGGCTCCACGCGCGGTTCCCGCGTCAGAAACTCGAAGAAGAGGACCCCGCACGTGACGCCGACGGGACAGCCAGCGAGCAGGGCAAGCGCGATCGGCCCAAGCACGCGCTGCAGGTCGAATTCCGGCGTCGACGTCAGAGACGGAGGGCTCATGTCTAGTCGCGACATAGCTCGGCCCTTCGCACCTGCCCGCTTGCATCGAACGTGACCTCGAGCCACTCGCTGTCCACGCCAAGCCCTCGCTCGCTCCCGAGATCGTAGTGCCACACGGAAATGGCCGTGTCGTTCCGCTCGCGGGTCCTGTCCGGCTCGCCGGCCCATTCGAGCAGCTGCTCCCGCGTGACTCCCGGGACGAGCTTCGTCTCGAGCAGGTCGTCGACCATTCGCTGCCGAATCGAGTGGAAGTCCGTCGAGATGTCCTCCGAGTCCCGCCAGTCGGGCGCGTTCCACACCTCGGCATCGAACGGGCGCGCGTGGATTCCGCAGGGACCGACGAAGTGCGGCACGACCAACACACCGAGCGTGAGCCAGCCGCAGAGGAAGGCCGAGACCAGAAAACTGACCGCGACCGCGAGCTTGACCAGAACCGAGTTCATGCACACTGCCCGATCGCCTGAGGGACAACCGAGCCTACCCATCGCGTCGGCGGTTCGCCACTCCGCTCGAAGCGATCGTGGCCGCGAGTTCACTCCGGACCTCCGCCGGCACCGCGGGCCGCGTTCAGCGATATCGCATCATGTAGCTCTGGAAGGCTTCGCCGGTGAGGCCGAGCTGGTTGGCGCTCTGGGCGTTCATCGTCTCGCGGCGCCAGCCGTTCCAGTCGATGCCTCCTCCGCCGCCGCCGGAGCCAGAGTGTTGTTGCTCGATCGCGCGCGCGCGCTCCGCTTCGGCGGCGCGCTGAGCCTTCAACGCAGCCACGTGCTGGGTGAGCGCCGCCGTCTGGGCGTCATTCCAGACGTTGTTCGCGAGCACCTGCTCGCACTGACCCAGCGTGCCCAGCCGCAGCGCGAAATCGACGAGTTCCTGCCCGCCGAGCTGCGTGGCGGAGCTCCAGCCATAGACATTGCTGCCGTTCTGCATGGCCCAGGTGTAGATGCGCAGCGCTTCTTCGCGCTGTTTCGCCCGCTCGGCCTCGGCCGCGAGACGCCGCAGCTCCTGCATCTGCTGATCGAGCACCTTGGCGAGCTCCGCGTTCTTCACCAGCGGCACCTGTTCCTTCTCGACGGCGAGCTCGGCCTCGGCGACGAGCTGATCGGGCTCCACGCCTGCACGAAACGCCGTCGCGTCCGGCACGCAGCCGTAACCGATCGCCCATGCGCCATCGCTCGCGCGCTGCACGAGCACCCACTCGGAAGCGCCGAGAACCTTGGCGTCGTAATTCACGCGCGTGGAGAGCGCGGGACTGCGCCGCAGCATCACTTGCGAATACAGCGGGCCGCTGAGCGACTCGAAATCAGGCGAGGCCGTGCCCCACATGCGGCCCGAGGCCGTGTCGTAGGCGACGAGGAATTGCTCGACGCGGCGAACGTAGCGCACGGGCACGAGATCCTGCTCGTTGCGTCCCGGCCAATTCGCGATCTTCGAGACGGATTCGTATCGAGCGGGCAGCGTGAGCAGCGGAATCACGCCTTGGGTTCCCGGCGGCGGCTCGTACTGGCCCGTCTGGCGACGCAGCCACAGGAGCGACGCGTCGTGAGGCGACGGACGCGCGACGTAGGGCAGCACGTCGTCGTACGAGGTGCGCTCGTCATGCTCGAGGCGCCCGCGCCAGTCGCGGCTCGCCGGCGGTGTCCACGCGAAGATGTAGCGCGAATCGCCGAGGGCGGTCGCGTTGCCGGTGTCGGGGTCGAGCTTCCACACGGCCCAATCGCGACCGTTCGGCCCGCGTGCCGCGAACAACACGCCGTCGTCGTGCCGCAGGAAGCTCGCGTAGAGCTCGCTGCCGCTCGTGCCGTCGATCGCACGGCCTTCGCTCGAGACGTTCCAAGGCCACTTGCGCTCACCCAGAACGATGGCCTGATCGCCGGGCACGTTGCGGAAGGCGAGACGCTGCTTCGCGCGCGGAACTCCAGGCTCGATCGTCACGCCAAACGGCATGTGCTCGTACCAGCGACCAGGAGCCTCCGAGACCAACACCTGGAACTTCGAGTTCTGCGAGAACGCAAGCACCCAATGAAGCCGCAGCCAGGTGTGGCCCTGCGTGTCCGGATAGCGCGCGAAGGCCGAGATCGTCTCGCTGGTGTCCGCGAGCACGAGATCGTAGATGCACGGCAACACCTCGACACCTTCGACCGAGCGCAGCCCGAAAAGCCAGCGATCGTGGTCGAGCGCGATTTGCGCGTCATCCCGCAGCGCGAGGCACGGCGCCGGAACGCCCGCTGGCACGCGGCGTCGAACGACCTGCAGCGCTTGCGCGTGGTTCACGAAGCTGCCGAGGTTCTCCTCCGGCCCCACGCGCGGGTCCAGCGCCGGCATTTGCCCCCAGCGCGCAGAAACGTCTGCATCGACGCGCAGCGCGATGGGCAGCGGCTGGAATCCCGGTCCGGACGACTGGCAGGCGGCGAGCAGGAGCAAGCCCAAGGTCACGAAGCGACGGAAGCGGGGGAGCATGGTCGGGACGCTATCGACCGGCCGTTCCAAACTCCATGCACTCACACGCCCCGCGAGTGCAGGAAGGGGATTCGACCAAGCCGCGAGGCCACTATCGCTTCGTCGCGAGCACTTCCCACACCGGCGGGCACTGCACGAAACGCAGGGGATTCCCGCGCATCGCCGCTAGCTCGCCGAGCAGGCCGTCGGCGTCCGCTTGCGCGAGCAGGCCCATGCTCACGAGCTTGGGCACGAACGTGTGCCACCAGGTGTCGATCCACGCGAACATGCTGTCGTTGCCGCGCGCGGAGCGCTGGATCAGCTCGATGTGGTCCACCGCGAAGCCCGCCTCGTCGAGCAGCTGCGGCAGGCGGCCGACGATGTCGGGGTCGCCGCCGCGCTTGCGCCACGAGAGCGCCGTCGGCCA
>JABWBL010000334.1 GCA_013360535.1 Planctomycetaceae bacterium | reverse complement strand
CGGCCTGTCCATCGGCTACATCGCCAAGGAGTGGATCGCACGCAGCAGGCCGGACGAGCCGCGGCGGACGCTCAAGATCGCGCTGTGGGACGCGGAGGAGTTCGGCCTGATCGGCAGCACCGAATGGGGCGAGGCGCACGAGGCGTGGCTGCGCGAGCGCTGCATCGCGTACGTCAACTGCGACGCGTCGATCGCGGGCACGCGCTTCGGCGCCGGTGGCTCGCCGGGGATGCTGCGCACGTTGCGCACGGTCGCCGAGCGACTGACGGTGCCCGGTGCGTCGACGACGCTCTGGGAGGACTGGGTCCATCGTGCGCGCGACGGCCGCCCCGAGCTCGGCCTGCCGGGCGCGGGCTCCGACCACGCGGTGTTCGCGCACCACCTCGGCATTCCGGTCGTCGAGCCCGGTTTCGGCGGCAATTCCGGCGGCCAGTACCACACCGACTTCGACGACTTCGGGATGGTCGAGCGCTTCCTCGATCCGGGTTTCGTCGGGCACGAGCTCGCGGGGATGTTCCTCGCGGAGCTGCTCTCGGAGCTTGCGAGCACGGAAGCCGCCTTCGACGGCGCCGAGGCGGCGCGCGCGTTCGCGGGGCACGCGCGCGCGCTGGGAAGCGAGAGCTGGTTCGGCGCGGAGCGCGGCGAGCGGCTCGCGAGCGAGTTCGAGCAGCTGGCCCTCGCGCTGGCAAAAAACCCGGCGCTCGAAGGTGCGCAGCGTTTCTACGCGAAGTTCGCGGGCGCGAAGCTCGCCGGGCGCGACTGGTTCCGCAACCAGCTGTGGGCGCCGAACGTCGAGGATGGGTACAGCTCGGTGACGTTTCCCACGCTGCGCGCGGCGACGCCCGAGACGCTCGAGCGCGAGCTCGCGTCGCTGACGGCCGAGATCCGCGCCCTCGCGGGCGGCGGGAGGTAGCGCGTGCGCGAGCTTGCCGTGCTCTTCCGGCGCTTCCTGCGCCACAAATGGACCCTGCTCGCGGGCTTCCTGTGCATTCCGCTCGCGTCGCTCGGCGACATCTGGATCACCAAGCTGATCGGCGACGCGCTCGATCGCCTGCGCACGGGCTCCGACGCCGAGTTCCTCGCGGGGCTCTTCTGGATCCTGCTCGGCGTGTCGATCGCGCGCGGCATCTTCCGCTTCCTGCAGCGCTGGTGGCTCGTGTGCGTGTCGCGCTGGGTCGAGGTCCGGCTCAAGCAGGACCTGTTCGACAAGCTGATCTCGCTCCCGACCTCGTTCCACGTCAAGAACCGCTCGGGCGACCTCGTGTCGCGCCTGACGAGCGACGTCGAGAGCGTGCGCATGTTCCTCGGGCCTGGCCTGATGTACGTCGCGGGCGCGCTCGTGATGGTGCCGGTGAGCCTCGGCTACTTGCTGTGGCTCGACTGGACCGTCGCGCTGTGGATGGCGCTGCCGCTGGTGATCATGGGACTCGGCATGTGGGGCATGTCGTCGCGGCTCGAGCGCCACTCGCTCGCCGTGCAGGAAACGCTCGCGGAAATCGGGCATCGCGCGCAGGAGAGCTTCGCCGGCATCCGCGTCGTCAAGGGCTACAGCCGCGAGCGCCAGCAGGCGGCGCGCTTCGAGGCGTCGTCCGAGAAGAACCTGCACCATCAGGTCGAGCTCGCGCGCGCGCGCGGCATCACGCACGCGATCACGTGGACGGCGAAGGACCTGACGCTGCTGCCGATCCTGCTCGTCGGCGGCCTCGCGATGATCGACCGCGGCCTCGCGGCGGGTGAACTGTTCAAGTTCGTCGACCTGACGGCCAAGGTGTTCTGGCCGATCATCGCGCTGGGCTGGATGGCAGGTGTGTACCCGCGCTCGGTGGTGAGCGCGCGCCGCGTGCAGGAGCTGCTCGAGACCGTGCCGGAGATCGCCGAGCCCGCGCAGGCGGTGCAGCTCGCCGAGGTCGAGGGGCGGCTCGAGCTCGCGAACGTGTCGTTCCAGTATCCGAGCGCGACGAAACCCGCCGTCGAGGCGATCGATCTCGTCGTGCCGGCCAACACCGTGCTCGGTGTCGTCGGGCCCACGGGTTCGGGCAAGAGCACGCTGCTCAACCTGCTCGCGCGCCTGTTCGACGCGCAGGGCGAGATCCGGCTCGACGGAGTGGATGTGCGCAAGCTGCCGCTCGCGACGCTGCGTGGCGCGCTCGGCTACGTGCCGCAGGACAGCTTCCTGTTCAGCGACACGTGGAAGGACAACGTCGGTTTTGGCGCCGAAAAGGAGCTCTCCGACGACGAGGCGAAGGAGCTCGCGCGACTGGCGTGCATGCAGGGAGAGCTCGAGCGTTTCCCCAGCGGCCTGCACCAGCGCATCGGCGAGCGCGGCGTCACGCTCTCGGGCGGCCAGCGCCAGCGCACGTGCATCGCGCGCGCGCTAGCCCGCGACCCGCGCGTGCTCGTGCTCGACGACTCGCTCAGCGCGGTCGACACCGAAACCGAGTCGGAGCTCGTGCGCAACCTGCGTTCGGCCAGCCACGGCCGCACCGTGATCCTCGCCGCGCACCGCCTGTCGACGGTGCGCCACGCCGACCAGATCGTCGTTCTCGACGAAGGCCGCATCGTGCAGCGTGGGCGCCACGACGAGCTGCTCGCCCAGCCGGGCTGGTACGCCGACACGTGGAAGCGCCAGCAGACGCAAGAGGAGCTCGCAGGGCTTTGAGCACGAAGGCGAGCACGAAACCCGCAAAGGCGGGCGCGAGCAAGGACGACGACGATCCGGTCGAGGAGTTCGTCGGCGGGCGCGTCTGGGACTCGAAGCTCGCGCTGCGGCTCGCGCGCGAGGCGCGGCCGCACTGGAAACTCTTCGCGGGCGCCTTCGGCGTGCTCGCGGTGCTGTTCGGCCTCGAGCTCGCGGGTCCGTGGATCCTGCGCTCGGCGATCGATGGTCCCGTGCAGGGCGCGATCGCCGATCGGGCCGCGCAGTCGGGCTCCGACATCGCCCCGGAGCACCTCCGCAACCTGTGGTTGTGGGCGGCGGCCTACCTCGCCTGCTCGGTCGTGACGGCCTGCTTCCGCTACCTCGAGGTCGCGCACCTCGGCCGCACGGGCCAGACCGTGATCGCCGACCTGCGCGCGAAGGTCTTCCGACACATCCAGACGCTCGAGCTCGCCTGGTTCGACCGCCGCCCGACGGGCTCGCTCGTCACGCGCGTCACGAGCGACATCGAGAACCTGAACGAGATGTTCACGTCGGGGCTCGTCACGCTCGGCTTCGACCTCGTGCGCATCGTCGTGCTGCTCGTGGTGCTGTTCACGCTGCACTGGAAGCTCGCACTGGTCGTCGCGCTGCTGATGCCGCTGCTCGTCGGCGTGAGCCTCGTGTTCCGCGGCGGCGCCCGCAACGCGCACCGCGACGTGCGCGCGCGGCTCTCGCGGCTCAACGGCTACCTGCAGGAGGTGCTGTCGGGCGTGCGTGTCGTGCAGGTCTTCCGCCGCGAGGCGCGCGTCTCGGCGCGCTTCGGCGAGCTGCTCGAGCGTTACCTGACGGCCAACGTCCGCACGATCCTGCTCTTCGCGCTGTTCTTCCCCGCCCTCGACCTCGTCGTCAACGGCATCCAGGCCGCGACCCTGTGGTCGGGGGGCGTCGACATCGCCGGCGGAGCGCTGGAAGTGGGCCTCTTCATCCAGTTCTGGCTGTACGTCAACAAGCTGCTCGATCCCGTGCGCGAGCTGGGCGAGCGCTACAACATCCTGCAGTCGGCGTTTGCGTCGTCCGAGCGCATCTTCCAGGTGCTCGACACCAAGCCGACGATCTCGTCGCCGCCGCAAGCGCTCGCGCGCAAGCCCGCCCCCCGCGCGGGCCACGTGCGCTTCGAGAACGTCGGCTTCGAGTACGTGCCCGGCTCGCCGGTGCTGTCGAACGTGAGCTTCGAGATTCCCCCGGGCACGACCGTCGCCGTCGTCGGCGCGACGGGCGCGGGCAAGACGACGCTCGTCAACCTGCTGCTGCGCTTCTACGAGCCGACTTCGGGCCGCATCACGATCGACGGTGTCGACCTGCGTGAGTTCGACCTCTCGGCACTCCGCGCGCAGTTCGGGCTCGTGCTGCAGGAGGACTTCCTGTTCGCGGGCACCGTGCGCGAGAACCTCGTCATGGAGCGCGAGGAAGTCAGCGACGAGTCGCTCGAGCTTGCGCTCGAGGCGAGCCGCGCCGAGGACGTGATCGAGCGCCTCCCCGGAGGCCTGCAGGCGCCCGTCGCGGAGCGCGGCGCCACGCTCTCGACCGGCGAGCGCCAGCTGCTCGCCATCGCGCGCGCGCTCGCGGGCCGTCCGCACTTCGTCGTGCTCGACGAGGCGACCGCCAGCGTCGATTCCGAGACCGAGCACCAGATCGAGGAAGCCAAGGAGAACCTGCTCGCGGGCCGCTCGGCGCTGGTGATCGCGCACCGGCTCTCCACCGTGCGCCGCGCCGACCTCATCCTCGTCATGCACCGCGGCCAGCTGCGCGAGAGCGGCACGCACGAGGAACTGCTGCGCCAGGGCGGCATTTACGCGCGCCTCTACACGCTGCAGTTCGCAGGCTCGAACGCGAGCTAGCCCGCATTTCTCACCAGAATCGTAGCGAGGGCGCGATAGCTCGAGCGCTCGCAAGCGGTTGGAGCGGTTTCGACCCGGAGGCGACCTGTACGGTC
>JABWBL010000333.1 GCA_013360535.1 Planctomycetaceae bacterium | reverse complement strand
GCGCCGAGGCGCGCACCACTCGACGTGGCACGCGCCTCGGGGACGGACGAAGTGCGGTTCGCGCTCAGGCCGCGCGCGAGGAGGCCAGCTGCGAGCGCTGCACGAGCGCGAGCGCTTCGGTCAGGTCGCGCGTCCAGATGTCCGGCTCGACGTGGAACTGGCGGTCGGCACAGGCATGCCCGGTGCGGACGCCGATCGTGCGGCAACCGGCGCGTGTGCCGGCCGCGACCTCGACGGTCGAATCGCCTACGAGCAGGCTGTGGCGCAGGCTGATGCCGTCCTGCTGTTGCGCGTGGAAGAAGAGCCCAGTGTCGGGCAGGCGGAAGACCGAGCCCTTGCGGTGCGCACCGCTGCCGTGGTTGGGGTCGTCGACGCACACGTAGTTGCGGCGAATCGGGATGCCGAGCTTGTGGAGGTGCTCGTTGAGCCCGCGCTCGAACGCTTCCCACTCGCCGTCGAGCACACGACCTTGCGCGACCTCGTCCTCGTTGCCGACGAGATACAGGTTCCAACCCGCGCCGCCCAGGCGGAAGAGCGCATCGAGCGCGCCGGCGGTGAAGTGGCACTCGCTGAAGGGCGCGAAGCCGTGGGCGGGCCGCTCGAGGAGCGTGCCCCAGCGCTTGATGAACAGCGCGCGGCGAATGGGCTCGGTGCCGGGGATGGGACGCGGAGTGCGACGGGGCGTGGACATGGGCCAGGGTGGTTCTTGGGCGCTGAGGGCGATCGGTGCCCGGTTTTCGGGGGCCGCCCGTGTTTCCTGAGCGCGGAGCGAGAACCCGCGCGATTTCGCGCTCGCGCCGCGAAGGAACTTCCGGCGCGTCACCGCAAGTCCGAAAAAGGAGGCCGCCGCTCGCTCCGCGGGGGAACGAGCGGCGGCCTTGGCCTCTGGGGGAGGTCGGACGGCGCGCGACGGGAACTGTCCAGCCGGGACGTCTCGGGCTGGACGAGCTCCAGCTAGACGTTGCGCAGCTCGTCCTTCAGGAACTTCAGGTCGGCGGAGTACTGGCGCACGGCCGCCAGCGTGCGGTCCTCGATGCGCGAGAACGTGGCGCCGATCTTGACGCCGCCGTCGCGCTCCTCGACCTCGCTCACCAGCGCGATCGCCTCGCAGAAGCCCGACTGGAAGAGCGGCAGGCGGAACTTGACGCGCACTTCCGTGCCGATGGCGAGGAACTGGCCCATGGCGAACACGTCGAGGCCCGTGTCGCCGCCGTTCCAGGTGAAGTGCAGGCCCTTCTCGTCGAGGCTCGCCATGCGGCCGCGACCGACCCAGTTCGAGCCGAAGGCGTGGCCGTGGACGGGGTTGACGATGCCCTTGACGCGGCGCACTTCGGCGACGAAGTGGTCGATGCGCTTGGGATCGGTCGGGTTGAAGAGCACCGAGCTCTCGCCTTCCTGCAGGTCGGCGGCGGGAGCGGGCTCGGCGGCCTTCTTGGCGCCGGCGAGCGCGGCCTGCGCGTCCTCGTCGGTGTCGAACATCGGCACGAGGCGGTTGATGCCGACCTTCGTGATCATGTCGCGCGCGAAGTTCGAGGGCCGCGCGATGACGAGCTTGCCGCCGGAGGAGTTGAGCTGCTTGGAGATCTTGACGATCGTGCCGAGCGCGGTGGAGTTGATGAACTTGACGAGGCGCAGGTTGAGGACGAGGCGCGTGACGCCGCCCTTCTGGAGCGCTTCGACTTCCTGGAGGAGTTGCGGGCAGTAAAAGCTGTCGAACTCGCCGCGCAGGTGGAGGGTGGCGAAGTCGGGACCGTGCTCGACGTTGATGTGCATGGGACGACCAGAGGGCGGGGGTGGGAGCGGGGACGGAGGATTGTGTCCCGGCAAGCGGTGGGCGCAAGCAATTTCGAGCGCGGGCGCGCCGCGGAGGGAGGTTAGATTGGCGCGCCATGTTCTGGCGCAGCAAGAAGCCCGCTCCGGCGACCCCTCCGACGACTCCGCCGGCCAACCCGGCCCTGCCGGCTGCCCTCGAGGGGGCCGGAGGCTCGACCGCGCGCTTCCTGACCGGCGACCGGGAGGCCGACCGGCGGACGGTCGAGGTGCTCCTCCAGATGTTCGCGCGCCTGTCGGAGACCCGCGACTACGACGAGACACTGGTGCAAATCGTCGACAACTCGGTCGAGCTGTGCGGGGCCGAGCGCGGCTTCCTCGTCGTGCTCGACGAGGCGGGGGAGTTCGTGATCAAGGTGGCGCGCACCCGCGACCGCCGGCCCGTGCAGGACAGCGAGCGTTTCTCGACCTCGGTCGTGCGGCACGTGCTCGAGCGCAACGAGCCCAAGCTCGCCACCGTCCAGAACGACTCCGAGGCCCGCGACCTCGGCCAATCGGTGTTCGACCTCAAGCTGCGCGCCGTGATGTGCGTGCCGCTCTCGCGCTCGAAGGACGCGCCCAACGCGATCCGCGGCGCGCTGTACGTCGACTCGCGCGCCGCCACGCGCGAGTTCAGCCAGCGCGACCTCGAGCTCTTCCACGCGCACAGCCAGCAGGCGGCGATCACGCTCGAGAAGCACCGCATGCACCTCGAGTCGCTCGAGAAGGCGCGCCTCGAGCAGTCGCTCGAGCTCGCCAAGGCGGTGCAGTCGGGCCTGATGCCGCGCATCCCCAAGGACATCCCGGGCCTCGACATCGACGGTTTCTACCGGCCGGCGGAGCGCACCTCGGGCGATTTCTTCGACTTCGTCAAGCTCAAGGACGGCCGCCTCGCGGTCGTGGTCGGCGACGTGTCCGGCCACGGCGTCGGTCCGGCGCTGATCACGCAGAGCGCCCAAGGTGTGCTGCGCACGGGCCTGCGCATGGCGGCGAACCCCGCGGCCGCCGTCAGCTTGCTCAATCAGGACCTCGCCGACCGCATCGATCCGGGCACGTTCCTCACGCTGCTCGTGATGGCGATCTCGCCCGACGGCAAGGTCGAGATCTGCAACGCCGGTCACCACGGGCCGATCCGCGCGCGCAAGGGCGAGCTCGCGAGCTTCGAGGAGCACGGCGTCGCGCTCGGTTTCTCGGCCGACATCGAGTACGCGATCGACGAGCGCTTCGAGCTCGAGTCGGGCGACGTGCTGCTGCTGTACACCGACGGCCTGATCGAGGCGCACCCGCAGGTCAACCGCGACGACCTGCTCGGGGAGGAGCGCGTCAAGGCGCTGCTCGCCGAGCACGCGACGAAGGGTTCCGACGCTGCGACGATCGCGCGCGCGCTGGCGCAGACCGCGTTCCAGTACGCGGGCGGTCAACCCGAGGACGACATCACGCTGGTCGTGATCCGCAAGCTCTAGGGGCACGCGCAGGCGCGGGCCGACGAGGTCAGACTGGCCAGATGGACGAGTCGAGTCCCATGAGACGAGGCGAAGACCTGTTCCTGCGCGGTGCGCGCAGCTATCCCCCCGGCCCGCAGGCGACGACGGTCGACGTGCGCATCGTCGGTGGCGTCATCGACGCCGTCGGCCCCGATCTCGATCCGGGCAAGCTGCCGGTGCTCGATGCCGATGGGCTGACGGCGATTCCCGGCCTCGTCGACGTGCACGTGCACTTCCGCGATCCCGGGCTCGAGCATGTCGAGGGCTGGGAGCGGGGCTCCGCCGGAGCGTTGCACGGCGGCGTGACGAGCGTCGTCGAGGTGCAGAACAACCCGCCGCTCTCGACCTCGCGCGCGGCCGTGGAGGAGCGCCTCGCGCACGTCGCGCGGCGCTCGCGTGTCGACTTCGGCTGCCTCGGCAACCTCGTCGAGGCCTCGTTGCCCGAGCTGCGCGCGATGGCGCCGCTCGTGCCGGCCTTCAAGTGCTTCCTCGGTGGTTCGACGGGACTGGGTGGCGTGCTCGATGACGAGCTGCTCGCCCGGCTGTTCAAGGCTGCCGCCGACGCGGGCCGCTTGGTCGTCGCGCATTGTGAGGACGAGGCGATCCTGCAGCGCGACAAGCTGCGGCTCGTCGACGGCCATCCGGAGGCGACGGTCGCGCTGCACCACCTCGCGCGCTCGACGGAAGCCGAGGTCGAGAGCGTGCGCAAGGCGATTTCGTGGGTGCGCGAGAGCGGCGCGTGGCTGCACGTGTACCACGTGTCCTCGGCCGAGGCGGCGGAACACGTGCGCCGAGCGCGGGCCGAGGGACTGCCCGTGTGGTCGAGCACGGCACCGCACTTCCTGCTGCTCTCGTGCGAATGGGCCGAGAGGCTCGGCAACCTGCTCAAGGTCAATCCTTCGATCAAGACTCCGGCGGACTCGCTCGGCCTGTGTGCGGCGCTGACCTCGGGCGCCATCGACGCCATCGGCACCGACCACGCGCCGCATCCGCTCGACTACAAGCAGCGCGCGTACGCGAAGGCGCCTTCGGGCATGCCGTCCGTCGACCTGCTCTGGCCGCTGACATGGGAGCTCGTGCGCCGCGGCTGGCTCGATGCGCAAGTGGCGCTCGACACGGTGACGTGGCGCGCGGCGGAGAGTTTCCATCTCGCGCGCAAGGGTCGGCTCGCGCGCGGCTACGACGGCGACGTCACGCTGTTCGATCCGCAGGCACGCTTCACGGTGCGCGGCGCCGAGCTGCCTTCGCGCAGCAAGTGGTCGGCCTACGAAGGCTTCGAGCTGTGCGGCCGTCCGCAGCTCGTCGTGCGCCGGGGCGAGGTGGTCTGGCGCGACGGACGCACGCTGGGCGAGGCCGG
>JABWBL010000332.1 GCA_013360535.1 Planctomycetaceae bacterium | reverse complement strand
TCCGCCCGCTGGACGCCGAGCGCCGCGACGCGCCGCACGCGCTCGCTGTCGGCATCGGCGGGCTTGCCGAGCCCGACGACGATCACGCGCTCGAACGGCCCTTCGGCGGCGTCCGTCGACTTCACCTCGCGGAACTCGCCGTGCACGCTCTCGAGGAAGCTGTTCTTGAGCTTGACGCCCTTGGGCAGCATCGGCGCCTCGCCCTGGAAGGCGAAGGCCACGAGCACGTCGGAGCGGGCGGGAGCGGAATCGGTCGGGTGGAAGGAGAGTTTCATCGCAGGAGAGTCGGGTCTTTGGGACGGCCAGTCGGAAGGATCAAGTCGCGCGCAGGCTCACATGTCGATGTACTTCGGGCCGCCGCCGGCCTCGGGCACGATCCACTCGATCACCTGGTAGGGATCGGCGATGTCGCACGTCTTGCAGTGCACGCAGTTGGAGAAGTTGATCACGGGGCCCGCGGCCTTGTTGCCGTCGACCGGATGTCCGGCGGGCCATTCGTACACGGCCGCGGGGCAGAAGTGCTGGCAGGGGTTGCCATATTCCTGCGTGCAGCGCTCGACGCAGATCGACGGATCGGTGACGACGAGGTGCGCCGGCTGGTCCTCCTCGTGGATCGCCCCCGACCAGTACACGTCGGTCAGCTTGTCCATCGAGGCCGTGTCGTCGTACCGCGGCTTGGTGAGGCGCGATTCCTTCACCGGGCGCATCGTGTCGCAGTCGCGGTGGCTCTTGCGGCGCGCGACGAGGCCACGGCCTCCGGTGATCATCTGCACGCCCGCGTCGAGCATGCCGGCGAACATGCCGCCATCGAAGGCCTGATGGAAGTTGCGCACCTTCCACAGCTCTTCCTTCGCCCACGAGGCCTCGAACAGCTCGGTGTAGCGCGCGAGCGCGGCTCCCGAAGTGTCGCCCTTCTTCAGCGCTCCGGCGATCGCTTCCGCGGCGAGCATGCCGCTCTTGATCGCGAGGTGGATGCCCTTGAGCCGCGCCGAGTTCAGGAAGCCCGCGCTGTCGCCGACGATGCAGAAGCCGTCGCCCTGCAACTTCGGCATCGAGAAATAGCCGCCGTAAGGAATGGTCTTCGCGCCGTAGCGCACGACCTTGCCGCCCGCGAGCAGCTCGGCCACCGCCGGATGCTGCTTCCACTGCACGAACAGCGCGTGCGGATCGAGCTTCGCATCGTGGTGCGAGAGCCCGACGACGAAGCCGATCGAGAGCTTGTTGTCCTTCTGTCCGTAGATCCAGCCGCCGCCGTAGCCCTCGGTCGAGAGCGGCGCACCGGCCGTGTGGATCACGTGACCGACGAGCTTCTCGCCGCGCTCGGCCGGGATCTCCCAGATCTCCTTGATGCCGGTGCCCCAGGTTTGCGGGTGGTCGGGATGCTGCAGGCCCAGCCGCGCGATCAGGTGCTTGGCGAGCGAGCCGCGCGTGCCTTCCGCGAACACCGTCACGCCCGCGAGGATGTTCATCCCCGGCTGGAACGTTCCCTTGGGCTCGCGCTTCCGATCGATGCCCGCATCGCGCGTCTGCACGCCGAGGACACGCTCGCCCTCGAACAGGATCTCGGCGCCCGCGAAGCCGGGGAACACTTCGATTCCGAGCTTCTCCGCCTCGTCCTTCAGCCAGCGCGTGACCTTGTAGAGGCTGACGATGTAGTTGCCGTGGTTGTGCAGCGTCGGCGGCACGAGCGAGCCCGTGAAGCGCGTCTTCTTGCCGCCCGCGCGCAGCCAGTCGAGGCAATCGAACTTGACCTCGCTCTCGTAGGGACAGCCCTTCTCCTTCCAGTCCGGGAAGAGCTCCGCGATGCCACGCGGATCCATCACCGCACCCGACAGGATGTGGTAGCCGACTTCCTCGGCCTTCTCGAGCACCATCACGCTCTTGTCGCCCAGTCCCGCCGCTTCCAGCTCGCGCTTGAGCGCGATCGCGCAAGCGAGCCCCGCGGGGCCGGCGCCGAGCACCAGCACGTCGACTTCCATCGACTCGCGTTCGGGAACCTGCGCCTGCCAGGAGACCTGTCGAACCGGCTTCTCTTGCGGTTTCATGGGCTGCGCAGGTTAGCGCCGCGCCCCCGGGGCCCGCCATCGCCGGTTCCGGCCCCGCGCCCTCAGGAACGCTCGCCGATCCAGTGCTGGCCGTCGGGATAGAGCTCCTTCTTCCAGATCGGCAGGCTGGCCTTGAGTTCGTCGATCAGGAAGCGGCAGGCTCGGAACGCCAGATCGCGGTGCGGGCTCGCCACGGCGATCACCACGCTCGGTTCTCCGACCGCGACCGTGCCGACACGGTGCTGGACGAGCATGCGCAACGCGCGCGCGCCGTCGCCTGCGTCGAGCTCGCGCCGGCAGCGTTCGAAGATGCGCGCCATCTCCGGCGCAGTCATCGCGTCGAAAGCTTCGTATTCGAGGCGCAGCACGGTCTTGCCGCGGTTCTCGGCTCTCGTCGTGCCCGTGAACATGCAGATCGCGCCGCAGTCGGCGTGCGCGACACGTGCTTGCGCCAGCGCCGGATCGATCCGCTCCGGGCAGAGCTCGAACAGGCCGTGCGCGAGCTCCTGCGCCTTGTCCGGCTCGCCTCCGGACACGGGCGGCAACAGCGCCACCTTGTCGCCGGGGTGGAGCGCCGTCGACTCGCTGACGTAGCTCGTCCCCACGACGCCGCGCACGACGGACAGGTCGCCGAGCTCCGGATGACGGCGCGCGAGCTCGCGCTTGAGCGCCGCGACGTCGAGCATGTCCGGCAGGTCGTCCAGCACGAGCGCACTGCGCCCCGCGCGCTCGCGCAGGGACGCGAAGAGCTGAATCTCGAGGCGCATCGACTCGATCCGGGAAGGCCGTGGCCAGAAGCGAGTGCGAGCTAGAACGGCGTGTCGTCGACGTCGAGCGGCGCGTTGCCACCGCCGCCGCCCTGCTGCTGGCCGTAACCGCCGCCGCCGTACCCACCACCCCCACCGCCGCCACCACCGCCGCCGTACCCACCCTCGTCGGCGCCGCCGCCCATCTCGCGCGAACCGCCGCCCTGACCGGCGCCGACGAACTGCCACTCGTCGCCGACGACGTACAGCTTCGAGCGCTTCTCACCCGACTGCTTGTCGTCCCACTGGTCGAGGCGCAGCGAGCCCTCGATGAAAGCCGGCTTGCCCTTGTCGTGGTACTTGGCGAAGGCCTCGCCGCGCTTGCCGAAGAACGTGATGTCGACGAAGGTCGGCTCTTCCTTCCACTCGCCCGAGGCGTCCTTGAAGCGCCGGTTCACGGCGAGCCCGAACTTGCACACGGCGTTGCCGTTGGTCAGGTAGCGAACCTCCGGCTTGCGCGTGAGGTTGCCCATCAGGATGACTTTGTTGTAGCTCGCCATGGTCGTGTCGCTCCGCCGTCCGTCGGTTGCGGCTGTTCGGGGATCAGAAAGGAACGGCGCGGAGTATAGCGACGCCCCGCGTGGACAGCCTCGCGCGATGCGCCTAGGATTTCCTTCATGTCCAAGCCCGAATCCCCCAAGCCGCAGACCTCGGGCGCCGAGCGCCGCCGCTGGCCGCGCGCCGGCATCGAACTGCCCGTGACGATCGTCCTCGACGGGATGCGCCACGAGGCCAAGGTGCGCGACATCAGCCGCGCCGGCGTCTCGTTCTACCTCGAGCGCCCGATTCCGCTGATGACCGTGCTCGGCCTCTCGCTCGACCTGCACTTCGGCGGTCGCAAGCACCCGATCCGCGGCCAGGGCGCCGTGGTCCGTTGCGAGCGCATCAGCCCGTCGCTGCAGCACTACGAGATCGCGCTCTTCCTGCACGACCTCGCCGAGTCCGACCGCGAGGCGATCGACAGCCACGTGAAGTCGCGCATGACGCTGGCGTGAGCGCGCGCCGCGCGTGCGCCGGACACGCGCGCGTGAGAAGAATCACTTCGAGACTTCGAGCACGCGCTCGATGCCGCCGAAGTCCTTGTGCAACTTGGCGGAGCGCCCGGTGGCGAGCGCGAGCTCGAGCGCACGCGGGCCCTGCTTGTGGCCGAGCTCGACCAGCAGCGAACCACCTGCGGCCACGAGCGAGAGGCCGGGGCCGAGCAGCCGCCGCAGCCAGTGGTCGGGATCGTGCGGCGGGGTGAAGAGGGCGAGGGCGGGCTCGTGCTCGCGAACGTCGGGCGCGAGCGAGGCGCGCTCCTCGGGCGGAATGTAGGGCGGGTTCGAGACGACGAGCTCGAACGGTCCGCGGCCCACCAGCACTTCCGGGCCGTCGCCCTCGACGAACTCGAGCGTGGCCGCATGGGTCGCCGCGTTGGCGCGCGCGATCTCGAGCGCGCGCGCGGAAAGGTCGAGCGCGACGCCAGTCGAGCCCTCGAGCTCCTTCGCGAGCGTCACCGCGATGCAGCCCGAGCCCGTGCCGATGTCCAGAAAGCTCACCAGACGGCCGAGATCCTTGGCTCTTGCAAGCGCCAGATCGACCAGCAGCTCCGTCTCCGGCCGCGGCACGAGAACTCCGCTCGCGACCGCAAACGCCCGCCCATAGAACTCGCGCGAGCCCGTGATGTACGCGACCGGCTCGTGCTTGCCGCGCCGCACGAGCAGCTCGCGCGCGCGTGCGACTTCGGCCTCGAGCACCGGCTGGTCGAGCCGCAGGAAGAGCTGCAGCCGCGTCAGCCCGAGCGCGTGCGCGACGAGCAGCTCGGCCTCCAGC
>JABWBL010000331.1 GCA_013360535.1 Planctomycetaceae bacterium | reverse complement strand
CGCTCTCGCGGCGCGCAGTGAGCACGACGGCGAGTCCCGCGCGCGCGAGCGCTCGGGCCGTGGCGAGGCCGATGCCGCGGTTGGCGCCGGTGACGAGGGCGGTGCGACGCACTTGGGGCTCCATTCACCGAAGATTCTTCGCGATTTGGGGTCCGACGGACAGGGCCGCGCTGGAATCGGGGCCTTCGGGCCGGGGGACGAGCTCGGCTGGGAACTTGCATCCTCCGACCCGCGAACTACCTTCAAAGTGCCATGTCGAGCCCAAGTGTCCTCTCGCAGCCCGCGCTCGTGCTGAATTCGTCGTGGGCGGCGATCCACACCGTGACGGTGCGCCACGCGCTCCGCCTGCTCTTCAATGGGGCCGCGAAGGCCGTCGTGCCCGACAGTTTCGAGGTGCACGAGTTCGACACGTGGGCCACGCTCGCGGTCGCTCCCGACGAGCCGCACATCCGCACGGTGCGCCTGCGCATCAAGGTGCCGGAGATCGTGCTGCTCACGCACTTCAACGGCAAGCCGAACCCGGCCGCGGTGTTCAGCCGCCGCAACCTGTTCCGCCGCGACGAGAACCGCTGCCAGTATTGCGGCCGCCGACCCGGCACGCCGGAGCTGTCGATCGATCACGTCTTCCCGCGCTCGCGCGGCGGACGCAGCACGTGGGAAAACTGCGTTCTCGCCTGCACCGACTGCAACCGCAAGAAGCGCGACCGCACGCCGGAAGAGGCCGGGATGAAGCTGCTCAAGCGCCCGATCGTGCCGAAGTGGTCGCCGATCCTCGACGTGCCGGTGGGGCGCGTGCGGCAGAGCTGGACGAGATTCGTCAGCGACGCCTACTGGAACGTGCGGCTCGAGCCGTGAGCTTCAGGAGCGCGCGGCGATGAGCGCGCCGATGCGGCCGGAGCGCGGCCGGCCACCGTGCGTGACCTCGCGGCGGTGCGACGGCAATTCGTCCGAGTGTTCGTACGTGCAGCGATCGGAGATGTCGATCGTCGAGCAGCCGCCGCGTTCGAGCTGGATCCGCGCGGCCTCGCGCAGGTCGACGTAGGGACGCGCGCCGGGTTCCTCGTGGATGCAGGCCGCAAGCCCGACCGCGCGGAACTGCTCGGCGACTTCCGGACCCATCTCGCAGCTGCGTCGCGAAAGGCAGGGCCCGATCGCGGCGATGGTGGGGGCTGTACCGAGCGCGCGCAGCGCAGCGGGAATGACCTCGGCGACGAGCCCGCGCCAGCCTGCATGGATCGCGGCGACACGCTTGCCATCGGCGCTCGCGACGAGCACGGGCACGCAATCGGCGGTGTACACGAGCGCGAGACGATCGCTGCGCGAGCTCACCCAGGCGTCGCCCTCGAGGCCGGGCGGCACCTCGAGTCCAAGTTCGTGCACCGCGGCGCCGTGCACCTGCTTCATCGCACGCAGCGGAAGCCCTTCGCGGGTCCCGGCGCACTCGCGCAAGGCATCGAGCGCGTCCGGGGGCGGGTCGCGGAGGTCGAGCTCGACGCCACCGGGGCCGATGCGCGTCGAGAACGCGTGCACGACACCCAACTTGGCCAGTGCGGGCGAACGGTAGGCGACGAGCCCGCTGGGGTGGACGACACGCTTCAGCATCCGCGCAGGGTAGCGGGATGCGAAGCACGCTTCGAGGCTGAGCGAACTCAGCGGCCCATGGCGGCGAGCAGAAGCTCGGCCTTCGAGTCGCCCTTCGAGGCCGCGGACGCGAGCAGCGCATGGGCGCGTTCGGTCTCGCTCGGCTCGAGCAGCAGGCACAACACGGCGAGGTTGTTCTCGGCCTTGGCGAAATCTTGGGCGACGGCGAGCTCGAACCAGTGCCGCGCCCGCTCGAGATCGCGCGGAGTGCCGCGGCCCTCGAAGTGGCACAGCGCGAGGTTGTTCTGCGCGGCGGCGTGGCCCTGCTCGGCGGCGAGCCGGTACCAGCGCACGGCGCCTGCGGCGTTCGCACCCGCGATGCGGTTCTCGTCGTGCAGCAGCGCGAGCATGTACTGCGCTTCGGCGTCGCCCGCGAAGGCGAGCTCGTCCCACGCACCGGCGGCTTCATCGAAACGTTCGTTCCGGTAGGCATTCCAGCCGGCCTCGTGCGGCGAAACGCAGGCGGCGAGCGACAGCGGAGCGAGCGAGAGGAAAAGGCGCGCGGCGATCCGGAACGGCTTCATGCCCGCCGTATCGGAGAGCTCCGGCGCGGGAATTGAGCGCTGCGTCCGAACCTATCGGTCGCGAGCCGCGCGCATCTTGATCCGGCTGACAGGGCCATGGCGAGCATCGTGAAGCGCGCGTGAAGCGCGCCCCGCAGTTGGGTGCCCGCGCTCCGAATGCGGTGCCTGCGGGAACTACGGTGCCAGAGGAAAAATACGGTGCCAGAGCAATTTGTTCTGCAAACCACGGGCGGCGTCGACGGCAAGGCCGTCGACGCCGCCCGTGGTTTGCAGAACAAATTGCTCTGGCACCGTATTTTTGCTCTGGCACCGCATTCGGCGCGCAGGCACCGACACTCGTGCCGCGTGCGAAGGAGAAGCGCTCAGCGCACCTCGAACACGGCGACCGTGCCGCTGACCTCGAAGGCGACGATCAGGAGCGGAATGCCATTGGGGCTCTCGCTCGCGGGAACGAACACGAGCCCTTCGGGCGACACGTCGCCGGTCTGGGTCGAGCCGCTGACGGAGCTGGTGTTGACGTACTGCACGAACTGCGGCGCGTTGGGGTTGGTGACGTCGAACATCATCACGCCACCGGTGCGCTCGAGGCCGAGGAACGCGTAGGTGCGGCCGTTGATCACGCCGGTGGTCACGCCTTCGGGCTCCGGACCCTTGTTGTCGCTGCGCGTGTCGAACACGGGGTCGCCGTTGAAGCGCGTGGGCACGAGAGCGGCCGTGAGCTGCTCGAGCTGGTCGCCCGAGTCGAACACGCGCGTGAGCACGCCGGAGTTGCCGGCGCGGAAGATCGAGAACGAGCGCCCGCCCAGCGTGTAGAGCTGGTCGAAGTCGCCGTCGTTGTCGGTGTCGCCGAGCGACGTCGTGCAGGTCAGGCGCCCGAGGTTCGGATCGAGCTTGAGCGTCGCGGCGTTGGGGAACGCGGTGGCATCGAGGTTCATGTTCTTGACGCGCGCTTCCTCGGCGAACGTCGTGTACTCGCGTGCATCGCCCTCGTTGGCGGTGATGAAGTAGCGCTGCGAGCCGATGCGGAAGGCCGCGATTGCGTCCGGCTGGTACATGCCGTGCACGGGCCACGGCTGGATCAGGATCGCGTTGTCGCGGTCGCTGGCGTCGAGAGCCGAGCTCGTCCAGTCCTTGAAGCCCAGCGGCGTGATGCGGGCCACGATGCCCGTCACCATGTTGACCATCGCGACCGCGTTCGCCTCCTGCAGCGTGACGTAGGCGTAGATCGAGCCGTCGGGAATCGCGATGTACTCAGGCTCGACATCCTGCGCGACCGACGCGTTGGGTCCATAGATGCGCACGCCCGCGGCCTGCAGCTGCGCCTTCTGGTTGTTGAAGCGCGCGAAGCTCGCACGCTTGGTGTGGCGCGGAAGCAGCGGGAATTGACCGGCGATCTGCGGGTTGGCGAGCGCGAGCCGCACGCGCTCGGTCTCGACGATCGTGACCGAACCCTCGGGGTCGAACGAGTAATCCGGGCTCGGCTCGCCCTCGTCGGCGCTCAGCGCGTAGCGACCATCGGGGCTGAACGTGACCATGTCGGGGAGCGCACCCGCGACCGCCTGATCGATCAGGTTGCCGGCGGCGTCGAAGAACGCGATGCGGCCCTCGCCGTGGCGACCGAGCGCGTCCTTGCGCTCGACGGCGACGGCCACGAGGCCCTGCGAGACGGCGACGCTGTTCGGCGCGGCCTGAAACGTGGCGTCGGAGAAAAGCAGCGCGATGTCGATGGCGGAGACGAGCGTCGGTGCGGCGGGCACGCTCAGGTCGACGATGTCGACGGTCGCGGCGTCGGCGTTGACGACGAACACGCGCTGGCTCACGGCGTCGAAGGCCGGGATCTCGGCGGCGCCGGCGCCCAGGCCGGAGTCGTAGCTGCCGACCTTGTGCAGGGCGAGCGGAGCGTTGGGGGCCGCGTTGGGAATCAGCGCGAAACCAGTGAGCAGCAGCGCGGCGAGCGTCGTCGCGCGCACGGCGAGAGAGGTACGGCGGTGGTGGCGAAGCATGGGGCAGGATCCTCGTCGTGGAATGGAACGGAACGGCGCGAGGCCGGAATCCCGGCAGTTCACGCTCGCTCGAAGAAGGCCGCGTGAATCTGGCGTGAGGCTCCTCGTGTAGAGTGACTCGCCGCATGGGTGGACCGAAGGTGATCGAGACGGGCGGCGTGCCCGTGAAGGCGTGGATCGACGGCGTTCCGGCGGACGAGAAGGCGCTGCAGCAGCTGCGCAACGTCGCTGCGCTCGGAATCGTCCATTCGCACGTCGCCGCGATGCCCGACGTGCACTTCGGCATCGGCGCGACGGTCGGGAGCGTGATCCCCACGCGCGACGCGATCATCCCGGCCGCGGTCGGCGTCGACATCGGCTGCGGGATGATGGCGGTGCGGACCTCGCTCACCGCAAGCGACCTGCCCGACGACCTGAAGGCGCTCCGCGCGGCGATCGAGAAGGTCGTGCCGCACGGGCGCACGAACCACGGCGGCAAGGGCGACCGCGGCGCGTGGGCGAA
>JABWBL010000330.1 GCA_013360535.1 Planctomycetaceae bacterium | reverse complement strand
CCGCGCACGGCTGCGACGAGCCGATCTCCGCCGAGCAACCCGACGAACGCGCGCGCCGCCGGATCGCCCGGGGGCGGCAGGGTCGGGCCGGTTTCGATGCGCAGGGCGATCGCCCCGGCCGCCGAGAGCGACGGGAAGTCGAGCTCGCCGGCCGTGAGGCTCCGCGTCGCGCCATCGCGCCCTTCGAGCGCGATCCGCAGCGAGGCGGCAGCCTGCGCCGGGTCGGTCGCGGGCGACTTGGGTTGCTGGGTGGGCGCGAGCACGAGGCCGAGGGCGACGAACAAGGACGGGAGCAACACGGGCGCCGGATGCATAGGTTCCAGATGCTACGGAGCCCGCCGTGCGGTGCGAGGCCCCACTCGCTGCCAGCTTGGCAGGTGTCGGCGGGAGGCGCTCCCAGCGCTGCCAGAAAGGCAGCGGAGGGCCTCGCGGGGCCCACACGGAGCGCCCTCAGGCCCCGGAAAGTCCTTCGGCACCGTTCTTGCGTAGAGCGGCGCCACGGTTCGTGCCCTCGGGGCGCGCGCAGGGCTTCCCGTCGTCTCCGACGGGCCCACCCACGCGTCCGGCACGCACCTCCCCACCGCACACCTTCCCCCTCCACCCCCGGAAGAAGATCTCCATGGCAGCCAAGCAGATTGTGTTCGAAGCCGAGGCCCGCGAAGCCATCCGGCGCGGCGTCGAGAAGCTCTCCAAGGCCGTGACCAGCACGCTCGGTCCCCGCGGCCGCAACGCCGTGCTCGACAAGGGCTGGGGCGCGCCGACCGTCACCAAGGACGGCGTCACGGTCGCCGAAGAGGTCCAGCTGACCGATCCCTACGAGGATCTGGGCGCCAAGCTCGTCAAGGAAGTCGCGAGCAAGACCAGCGACGTCGCCGGCGACGGCACGACCACCGCGACGCTGCTCACCGAGGCGATCTTCACGCAGGGCCTGCGCGCGATCACTGCTGGCGCGAGCCACGCGCGCCTGGTCAACGGTCTCGCCGACGGTCGCGACGCGGTGCTCGCCGCGCTCGACAAGGCGGCCAAGAAGGTCACCAGCAACGACGAGGTGCGGCAGGTCGGCACGATCTCGGCCAACAACGACGCGCGCGTCGGCAAGATCATCGGCGACGCGATGGACAAGGTCGGCAAGGACGGCGTCATCACGGTCGAAGAAGGCAAGACGCTCGACACCGAGGTCACGATCGTCGAGGGCATGCAGTTCGACCGCGGCTTCATCTCGCCGCACTTCGTCACCGACCCCAACGCGATGGAAGTCGCGTTCGAGAAGCCGCTGATCCTCGTGTTCGAGGACAAGATCGGCTCGATCCAGAAGCTCCTGCCGCTGCTCGAGGCGGTCAAGAACGCCAACAAGCCGCTCGTGATCCTCGCCGAGGATGTCGAGAGCGAGGCGCTGGCGACGCTGGTCGTCAACAAGCTGCGCGGCATCATCCAGTGCGTCGCCGTCAAGGCGCCGGGCTACGGCGACCGCCGCAAGGCCATGCTGCAGGATATCGCGGTCCTCACCGGCGCGAAGCCGATCATGAAGGACCTCGGGCTCGAGCTCGAGAAGGTCACGCTGCGCGACCTCGGCACCGCCAAGCGCGTGGTGGTCGCGGCCGACACGACGACGATCGTCGGCGGCGCCGGCAAGCCCGCGGACGTCTCCGATCGCGTGGCGCAGATCCGCGCCGAGATCGAGATCACGACCTCCGACTACGATCGCGAGAAGCTGCAGGAGCGGCTCGCCAAGCTGACCGGCGGCATCGCGCAGATCAACGTCGGCGGCGCCACCGAGACCGAGGTCAAGGAGCGCAAGGCGCTGATCGAGGACGCGCTGCACTCGACGCGCGCCGCGGTCGAGTCGGGCATCCTGCCGGGCGGCGGCACCGCGCTGCTGCGCGCGCGTGAGGCGGTCAAGAAGCTCAAGAAGGACGGCGACGACGACTACAACATGGGTCTCGACGTCCTGCACGCCGCGCTCGCGCGCCCGGTGCAGAAGATCTCGGAAAACGCGGGCTTCGACGGCACGGTCACCGTGCACCGCATCCTGCGCGAGAAGAGCCCGACCTGGGGCTTCGACGCCCACACCGGCCAGTACGGCGACATGCTCAAGTTCGGCGTGCTCGACCCGGCCAAGGTCACCAAGACGGCGCTCTCCAACGCGGTCTCGGTCGCGCTCCTGCTCCTCTCCACCGACGCGCTGATCGTCGCCAAGCCCGAGCCCAAGAAGAAGGGCCCGGCCGGCGGCGGCGGCGACATGGACGAGATGGGCGGCATGGGAGGCATGGGTGGCATGGGAGGCATGGGAGGCATGGACTTCTAGGCCGCGCCCCGCGCTCACTTCCCCGACGAACACACCCCAGCACAACCAGCACAAGGAAAACACCCATGGCCAAGCAGATCCTGTTCGATGACGCCGCCCGCGCGAAGATGCGCGATGGCATCGAGAAGCTCGCCAAGACCGTGCGCGTCACGCTCGGCCCCGCGGGCCGCAACGTCGTGCTCCAGAAGTCCTTCGGCTCGCCGTCGGTCACCAAGGACGGTGTCACGGTCGCCAAGGAGATCGAGCTCTCCGACCCGTTCGAGAGCATGGGCGCCAAGCTCGTGCGCGAGGTCGCGTCGAAGACCAACGACATCGCCGGCGACGGCACCACCACCGCGACCGTGCTCGCCAGCGCGATCTTCAAGGAAGGCCTGCGCGAGATCTCGACCGGCGTCAACACGATCGCCGTGCGCAACGGCATCGAAGCCGCGGTCGAGCAGGCCGTCGCCTCGATCCAGGGCCTGTCGCGCAAGGTCAAGAAGCGCGAGGAGAAGAAGGCCGTCGCCACGATCAGCGCCAACAACGATCCCGTGATCGGCGACCTGCTCGCGGAGGCCTTCGAGAAGGTTGGCGACGAGGGTGTCGTCACCGTGGAGGAGTCCAACGGCCTCGAGACGCGCCTGGAGATCGTCGAGGGCCTCGAGTTCGACAAGGGCTACCTGAGCCCCTACTTCGCCACCGACATGGTGAAGCTGACGGCCGAGCTCACGGACGCGCACGTCTTCATCTACGAGAAGAAGATCTCGAACCTGCGCGAGTTCCTGCCGGTGCTCGAGCGCGCCGCCCAGACCGGTCGTCCGCTGCTGATCATCGCGGAGGACATCGAGGGCGAGGCGCTCGCCACGCTCGTCATCAACCGCCTGAAGGGCGTGCTCAACGTCTGCGCCGTCAAGGCGCCGGGCTTTGGCGACCGCCGCAAGGCCTACCTCGGCGACATCGCCGTCCTCACGGGCGGCACCGCGATCACCGAGGACCTCGGCATCTCGCTCGACAAGGTCACGCCCGCGCACCTGGGCTCGGCCAAGCGCATCAGCATCAACAAGGACCGCACCATCCTCGTCGGTGGCGCGGGCTCCAAGAAGGCGCTGGAAGAGCGCTGCGCGCAGATCCGCACGCAGATCGAGAACACCAAGAGCGACTACGACAAGGAGAAGCTGCAGGAACGCCTCGGCAAGCTCACGGGCGGCGTCGCGGTGATCAAGGTCGGCGGCTCGACCGAAGCCGAGATGAAGACCAAGAAGTTCCTGGTCGAGGACGCGTTCAACGCGACGCGCTCGGCGATCCAGGAAGGCATCGTCCCCGGCGGCGGCGTCACGCTGCTGCGCGCGGCCGACGCGATCGACCTCGCCAAGTTCAAGGGCGACGAGCGCTACGGCGCCGGCATCGTCAAGCGTGCGCTCGAGGCGCCGCTGCGCCAGATCTCGCAGAACGCGGGCTTCGACGGCGCGGTGGTGGTCGAGAACGTGCGCGAGAAGGGCGGCTCGATCGGCTTCAACGCGCTGACGGGCGAGTACGTCGACATGTTCAAGGCGGGTGTCATCGATCCGGCCAAGGTCGTGCGCACGGGGCTGCAGAACGCGGCCTCGATCGCGGGCCTGCTCCTGACGACGGACTCGATGATCACCGACCTCAAGGACGACGCGGCCAAGGTCGAGGGCTCGATCGCCTGAGCCTCCGCCGGTGACAGGCTCGTGCCCCGGCGGTGCGCACCACGCGCCGCCGGGGCACTTGCGATCCCTTCCGGCACCCACCAGCGACCCCTCCAACGATGAGCGACAAGCGCGATTTCTACGAGGTGCTCGGAGTCGAGCGCGGTGCGAGCGAGGAGGACATCAAGAAGGCCTACCGCAAGCTCGCGCTCAAGTACCACCCCGACCGCAACCCCGGTGACGCGGCGGCCGAGACGAGCTTCAAGGAAGCGGCGGAAGCCTACGACGTGCTCGGCGACGAGCAGAAGCGGCGCCAGTACGACCAGTTCGGGCACCGCGCCTTCGATCAGGGCGGCGGCGGCGGTCCGCGCTTCCACAACATGGAGGACATCTTCTCCGCCTTCGGGGACATCCTCGGCGGGCAGATGTTCGGCGACCTGTTCGGCGGGCGGCGGCGCAGCTCCGGCCCGCAACGTGGCCGCGACCTGAAGATCGCGCTCGACATGACGCTCGAGGAGATCGACTCCGGCGTCGAGCGCACGGTGGTGCTCAAGCGCGAGGAACACTGCGGCGGCTGCAACGGCTCGGGCGCGAAGCCCGGCACGTCGCGGCGCTCCTGCGAGACCTGCGGCGGCCGCGGTCAGGTGAGCCGCAGCCAGGGTTTCTTCGCGATGGTCACGCCTTGCCCCACCTGCCAAGGCGTGGGCACGCGCATCGAGTCGCCCTGCGGCTCGTGCAAG
>JABWBL010000329.1 GCA_013360535.1 Planctomycetaceae bacterium | reverse complement strand
GGGCTGGTCGGCAGCGTCGGGCAGCTCGACCTCGGCGAGCGGCTGGTCGAAGGCGAGCTGCGGCGCGAGTTCGACGAGCTGCGCGCGCGCAGCCAGCGCGACGAGGCCGAGGAGAACCAGCTGCGGTACCTCGCGCGCCAGCTCGTGCGCGACGACGAGCTGCGCGGGCGTTCCGGGATCGAGGGCTACTTCCAGAACGAGCTCGCGGGCCGCAACGGATACCGCGAGGTGCGCGGGCTGCAGAACCAGCTCGAGGGTGTGTACCTGGTCGACGTCGCGCCCGTCGACGGGCTCGACCTCGTGCTCACGCTCGACCTCGACCTGCAGCAGGCCGCGACCGCGTGCCTCGCGCAGCCCGAGGGCCCGCCGAACGTGCTCGCGCGCGACAGCGCGTGGCTCGAACGACCGACGGGTGCGATCGTGCTCGCGCAGGTCGACGGCGACGTGCTCGCGGCCGCGTCGTTTCCCGATTTCCTGCGCGACGACGGCGATTCTCCGGCGATCCGCGACCTGCCGCTCGAGCGCACCCTGCGCATGGGCGCCTTCGAGCCTCCCGGCTCCAGTTTCAAGCCTTTCGTCGCGAGCTGGGCGCTCTCGCAGCTGAGCCTCGACCCCGGCCTGACGACCCTGTGCGCCCCGCTGCCGTCGGGACGTGGCGCCGGTTATGTCGACGTGCGTTGCGCGCACACGGTCGGGCACGGCCAGGTCGGCCTGCGCTATGCGATCCAGCACTCCTGCAACTCGTACTTCGCGCGGCTGGGCGAGCGCTTTGCGCCCGACGACTGGCGCGCGATGGCGGCGGAGTTCGGCTTCGGCCAGCCGACCGGCGTGCGTTCGTTGGGAGCGCGCAGCGGCCTGAGCGAACACACGACGCCGCGGCTCTTCCAGCGCGACCTGACGCAACACGAGAGCCGGCTCGCAGGCAACGGCCTCGCGGTCGTCGAGGCGACGCCGATGCAGATCGCGCGCGCGACGGCGGGTCTCGCGACGGGCCGCTTGCCGCAGATGCGGCTCGTGCGTTCGATCGGTGGCGTCGAGCAACCGCAGGCCGCGCGGCCGCTGTCGCTCGCTCCATCCGCGCTGAACTTCGTGCGCGACGCGATGGAAGCCGTCGCCAACGAGGGCGGCGGCTCGGGCCAGCCCGCGCTGAACGAGCGCGAACTGGGCTTCCGCATGGCGGCGAAGACAGGCTCGGGCGACATCGACACCGAGGTCGTCATCACGGCCGACGGCCGTCCGCGCGTGCGCAAGCACACCTGGCTGATCGGCTGGTTCCCGGCCGAGCGTCCGCGCTGGGTCGTGGTCGTGTTCTGCGAGAACACGCTGCAGACGGCGAGCAACAGCGCGATCTGGCTCGCGCGGCAGTTCCTGCGACGACCCGAAGTGCAGGCGCTCGTGCAAGCGGAGGCGCAACGCTGATGGCGGCGAACTCCAGCCAGCGCACGCCCGGCGGGCGCTTGTTCTCGTGGCGCCACGTCAACTGGATGCACGTCGACTGGCACGTGCTGTTGCTCGGCCTGTGCCTGCTCGGGCTCGGGCTCCTGTTCGTGTCGGCGATGGATGCGGCCGATCGCGAGCTCGGCCGCGACGGCGTCAACTTCGCGAGCCAGCTGCGCAAGGTGACGGTGACCTTGCCGTTCCTCGGGCTCGCGCTCCTGTTGCGGCCGCGCTGGCTGCGCAAGAACGCGAGCTGGGTGTACGGGCTGAGCCTCGTGTTCCTGCTGCTGGTCCCGATCTTTGGCGAGATGCGCAACAACGCGCGGCGCTGGATTCCGCTGCCCGGCGGCTTCGACCTGCAGCCGAGCGAGCTCGCCAAGCTCGGCGTGATCGTGATGCTCGCACGCGTGCTGTACACGTCGCGGCTCTCGCGCTGGAGCGACTGGCTGCGCCCGGCGGCGGTCGCGCTCGTGCCGATGGCGCTCGTCGCGCTGCAGCCCGACCTCGGCACGGCGATGACGATCGTGCCGGTGACGCTGGGCATGCTGTACGTCGCGGGAGGTTCGGGCCGGCGCATCGCGGCGCTGGTCGGCAGTTGTGTGCTCGCGTTCACGCTCGCCTACCAGTTCGACCTGATCCGCGACTACCAGATGCGGCGCGTGCAGACGTGGGTCGACTCGATGGCGGCCGAGAGCCTGATCGCCGACCGCAACGGCACCGCCTTCCACACGTACCACGCACGCGTCGCGATCGGGAACGGCGGCTGGTTCGGGCGCGGGCTCGGCCGCGGCGTCGCCAACGAGGCGGCCGTGCTGCCCGAGCGCGACTGCGACTCGATTTTCGCCGTGATCGCCGAGGAGGCGGGGTTCGTCGGGACGGCGGGCCTGCTCGCGCTCTACGCCCTGATGATCGTGCTGCTCCTGAAGAGCGCCTCGGGCGTGCGCGAGCGCTTCTCGCGCCTCGTCGTCACCGGCCTCGCGCTGTACTTCGCCTCGCACTTCTTCGTCAACATCGGCGTCAACCTCGGCCTGATCCCGATGACCGGCCTGACCTTGCCGCTGTTCTCGACTGGCGGCTCGTCGATGTTCACGAGCTTCGTCGCGCTGGGTCTGGCGCTCGGCCTCGCCGCCCAGCGCGAGGCGGCGCTCGATGGCGACGCCTTCCGCGAGTGAGGGATCGCCGTGGCAAGCGCCCCACAAGCTCCGTCCAACGTTCCGGCATCGTCGCGAGCGATTGCGGAGCCCGCTCGCGCTCCCTAGACTCGCGCGCTCGCCGGGTCCAACCCCATCCGCCTGCGGCCACTCCACCCCGGCCGCACCCGGCGCCCAGAGGCAAGCCACATGGAATACAACGCGATCGGCATGGTCGAGACCAAGGGCCTGATCGGTGCGATCGAGGCCGGTGACGCGATGGTCAAGGCCGCGGAAGTCGCCCTGTTCGGCAAGGTCAACGTGACCGCCGGGCTCAACACGATGTTCGTCTCGGGCGAGGTCGGTGCGGTCAAGGCCGCGACCGACGCCGGTGCCGCCGCGGCCCGCCGCGTGGGCGAGCTCGTCAGCGTGCACGTCATCCCGCGCCCGCACGAGCAGCTGTGGAAGATCCTCCCCGAGCTCAAGCCCGTGAAGAAGGGCGCCTGGGACGGCAAGGCAGATTGAGCAGCTCCCGGGTGTCGTTGGACGCCCGGAAACTGCCTGATTTCTCGAGGTCCACGCCGTGACCCAGCTCGACCCTGACCTGCTCGCCCTGCAGGAAGTGCGGGACTACTCCGAGCGCGCCTGGCGCGCTTGCGAGGCCGTGCATTCGTTCTCGCAGGAGCAGGTCGACGCGTTGTGCAAGTCGATGGCCGAGGCCGGCGCGCGCGCGGCCTACGACCTCGCCAAGCTCGCGGTCGAAGAAACAGGCATCGGGCGCGTCCACTACAAGGTGCTCAAGAACCTGTTCGGTTCCGAGGGCACGTGGGCCTCGATCAAGGACCTCAAGACGGTCGGGATCGTCTCGCGCGACGAGGCGCGGGGCCTGATCGAGGTCGCCACGCCCGTCGGCGTCGTCGCGGGCATCATCCCGACCACGAACCCGACTTCGACGGCGCTCTTCAAGTCGATGATCTCGGTCAAGGGCCGCAACGCGATCGTGATCAGCCCGCACCCGCGCGCCAAGAAGTGCATCGGCGCCACGGCGGAGGTGCTGCGCAACGCGATCGCGCGCGCGGGCGGGCCGCCGGACCTCGTGCTCTCGCTCACCAACCCGACGATCGAGTCGACCGGTGCGCTGATGAAGCACCGCCGCGTGTCGGTGATCCTCGCGACCGGTGGCACGGGCCTCGTGCGCGCGGCGTACTCGTCGGGCAAGCCGGCGTACGGTGTCGGCCCCGGCAACGTGCCTTGTTACATCGACCGCTCGGCGGATGTCGCCGCGGCCGCGCGGGGCATCGTGCAGAGCCAGAGCTTCGACAACGGCACGTTCTGCTGCTCGGAACAGGGCCTCGTGATCGACCGCCCGATCCACGACGCGCTGATCGCGGAACTGCAGCGCAACGGCGCGCACGTGTGCGACGAGGCGCAGACCAAGCTGCTCGCGAAGCTCTGCAACAAGGGCGGGCACATGAACCCCGACGTCGTCGGGCAGGATCCGGCGAAGCTCGCGGAGTGGGCCGGGTTCCAGGTGCCGCGCGACACGACGGTGCTGCTCGCCTACCAAGGCGGCGTCGGCAAGGAGTGGCCGCTGTCGATCGAGATCCTCGCGCCGGTGCTCTCGATGCACGTCGTCGACGGCTGGCAGCAGGGCTGCAAGATCTCGATGGACATGCTGCACTTCGACGGCCTCGGCCACACCTGCGCGGTGTGGGCGCGCGACGAGCGTGTGCTCGAGAGCTGGTACCTCGAGAAGCCCGCGAGCCGCATCATCGTCAACGGGCCCTCGTCGCAGGGTGCGGTCGGCTACAGCACGAACCTCGTGCCGTCGGTGAGCCTCGGCTGCGGCCCGCAGGCGGGCAACATCACAAGCGACAACATCAGCGCGCGCCACCTCGTCAACCTGAAGCGGGTCGCGTTCCCGCGGCGCGACTGGGAAGAGGCGCAACGCCGGGACCACGCGCGCGCCGCCGGTTCCAGCGGCGATTCGAACCCGCGGGGCTCGCTGCTCCACGCTCCGGCGCCTTCTTCGCGGACGAGCGAGACACCGCAGGAATCCTCGACGCCCTCGAGCAACTGGACCGGCAACCCGGTCTTCCGTCCGCAGGCCGAAGCGCGGCCCGCGCCGCGGCCCGT
>JABWBL010000328.1 GCA_013360535.1 Planctomycetaceae bacterium | reverse complement strand
CTCGCTGGGCGGGCGGAGAGGCGCAGGGACTCGAAGGCGGCGTGGGCCTCGGCCTCGAAGGTGCCGAGCGGGCGGCCGTCGACGTGCAGCATCGAGAGCGCGAGCCGCTCGCCGGGCTCGTCGATCGAGACGACGCGCACCGAGAGTCGCTCGCCCGGCTGCAGGCGCGTGGAGAGGTCGCGCTCGCCGCGCAGCTCGGCCTGCGAGTTGTGCACGAGGCCCTCGATGCCCGGCAGCACCGCGATGAAGACGCCGAAGGGCATCACGCGCTTCACCGTGCCTTCGACGATGCGGTTGATCGACAGGCGCTCGCCGAGGCGCTCCCACGGACTGGGCTGGAGCTGCTTGAGGCCGAGCGCGATGCGCCGGCCGCCGGCCTTCAGCGCCAGCACCTTGGCGCGCACGAGCTCACCGACCTTCAGCACGGCGGAAGGGTGCTCGACACGCTCGTAGGCGACGTTGGAGATGTGCACCATGCCTTCGAGGCCGCGGCCGAAGGCGATGAAGGCGCCGCAGGGCTCGAGGCGCGAGACTCGGCCCTCGATCGCCTGACCGACGTACAGGTTGCCGACGTCGCGCGCGCGGTCGTCGTCGCGCTCGCGCTGCAGCACGAGCTTGCGCGAGACGATCACGCGCTGGCGCTCGCGGTCGACCTCGAGCACCTCGCAGGTCAGGGTCTTGCCGACCAGCACGCCCGGCTTGGTCTCGCGCGGCAGGCCGGTGTGCGACTTGGGCATGAAGGCGTGCAGGTCGCCGATCTTGCACTCGAGCCCCTCGGGCAGTGCGTGCGTGGCGCGCGCGTGGACCAGCGCACCCGGCTCCATCGCTTCCCATGTCGCCAGCGTCGGCTGCTCGCGGCGCTCGAGCGCCCACAGCCCGTCCTCGCGCCCGCGCAGCGTGAACTCGAACGTGTCGCCGATGCGCGGCACCAGCTCGAACTTGCGCAGCGAGAGCACGCCCTGCATGCGGGCCCCGAGCTCGACGAACACGTCGTCGCCGTACACGCCGACCACCGTGCCCTTCCACACCTTGAGCGTGTGGGTGCCGTGGTCCTTCTCGCCCGCCGGATCCGGTCGCGAATCGCGCATGCGCCAAGACCTCCTCGCGCTCGCGATCCTAGCACCGCGGTCCCCCCGTTCCAGACCGGGGGGACCGCGGACGAATTGGAACTTTCTTCAGCGGGCGAGGCGCGAGTAGCGGAAGTAGACCTCGAGGCAGAGCGCCATCAGCGCCGTCGAGTACACGCGGCCGCCGGAGAAACCCCACGGATCGACCTGCGGGTCCCAGGAGCCGCGCTCGTCGCCGTCCTTGCGCTGCGAGTCGACGACCGCCGCCTTCATCGCGCGGTTCCACGGCTCCCAGTAGCGCGAGCCGCCCATCTGGTACATCGCGTAGGAGGCGTAGTACCAGTAGTACAGGTCGATGCCGCGGCCCTCGGGGTCCCACACCGGCGGGCGCGCGCGCAGCAGCTCGGCATGCCGCGCCATCACCGGCACGTCGTCGGGATCCTGCCCGAGGAAGAAGCGTCCGAGCAGCGCGACGGCGGTCATCGCCTCACCCCGTTCGGTCGGGAACTGGTCGTTGACGCGCGTGATGCGCGAGCTCGCGCTGCCGACCGAGTCGTAGCCGCAGCGGCCCGTGACCGGATCGGTGGCTTCGTCGAACCATGCGAGCGCGCCCTGGAACGCCTGCTCGTCGACGATCAGGCCCGCATCGCGCGCGCTGCCGAGCGCGAGCACGCACCAACCCGTCACCGACGTGTCGTTGTCGCCCGACGGCGGCACGTCGTAGCGCCAGGCCCCGTACGGGTTGCGCGCCGTCGAGAGGAAGTTCACCGCGTCCTGCGCCGGTCGCTTGAGCAGCGGCGACTTCGAGAAGTGGTAGGCCTCGCACAGCGCGAGCGTCGCGATCGCGTGGTTGTAGAGGAACGCGTGGCCGAGCTTCTCGCCGAGCAGGCCCGTGTCGGGATCCTGCTGCAGCTTGAGCCACGCCAACCCGCGCGCGACCTGCTCCCGGTACGGCCCTTCGCGCGTCGTGCTGCCGTCACCGAGGAACGCGAGCAACGCGAGACCCGTCACACCGACGTCGTGCGTCGACTCGCCCTTGCCGTCGCACACGTTGGGCCCAAGCTTCCCGCAGTTCGAGTCGAAGCCGTCGCAGTCCCAGCTGCCGTCGCTCGACTGGTGGCGCACGAGCCACTCGAGCGCGTCGCGCAGGATCGGCTCCGTGCCGCCGCCGCCGCCGCCCTTGCCGCGTCCGGTGCCCCTGCCGAAGCGCTGGCCGTACTTGCCGCCGCCGGCGTTGCCGCCGATGCCGAGCACGCTGTTGTCGAAGCCTTCGAAGAGCGAGGCCTGCACGAGATCCTGCGGATCGCCTTCGGCGACGTCGAGCTCGTCGGCGAACTCGTTCGGCACCTCCGGCGACACGTCCGCTTCGATGGGGGTCGGCTCCTCGACCACAGGATCCTCGAGTTCCGGCGGCTCTTCCAGCGGCGGATCCTCGAACAGCTCGGGCTCGAGCGCGGTCGCGACGTGGATCACGCCCGCGGGCGGCTTGTCGCGCAGCTGGTCCCAGGGAATCGCGAGCAGGATCAGGATCACGAGCGCGTGGGCCGCGACCGAGAGCGCGAGCCACGGCGCCCGCTCCATCCAGTCGTGCAGGACGTCGCTGAAGTTCTCCGGAGCCGCTGCGGCTCCCACGTTGTCGATCGTGCCGGACATGGGCGTTCTCCGTTGAAAGGGGAAACGCTCCGCGAGCAGCTTGGGGCTTGGGACCGCAGCGCCAAACGGCGCGCGCTCGCGACGGTTCACGCTCGGCCCGCGAATGCCGCGCGCCGCGTGCCCCCCCCCCCCGGCTCGGGGAGCGCACGCGGCGCGCGGTCGATTCCGGAGCCGGAGCTCAGGGATAGAGGATGCGCTGCTCGAGCCACTCCATCTCGATCTCCATCACGCGCAGCTGCTCGCCCGGCAGGATCTCGAGCGTCTTGTCCTCGAACGGGCCTTCGCTCTGCCACTTCAGGATCGCGCGCCTCGAAGCGTGCTCCTGCTGCAGCGTCGCCACGTCCATCGAGCCGAACTTGATCTCGAGGCTGTCGGCGTCGGTGCCCGGCGGCCGCTCGAGCGGATCGGCGATGCGCCCGTCGCCACCCGCGTCGCGGTGCAGCTTGACGAGGTCGCGCACGCTCTGCTTCTCGATTCCATTGATCTCACGCTCGGGCAGGAGGAATCCGGCGACGCCGGTGACGCCTTCGAGCGTCGTCTGCGCCGCCTGGCGGTCGCCGACTGCAGACGCGTTCGCGTTCGCAGCCGTCGTTGCGTCCGCAGCTGGAGCGCGCAGCCCTTCGGTCGTCGCAGCGGACTCCGCGGGCCGTTCCTTGGCCTGCGGCGTGGCGCCGCCGCCGGAATCGGAAGGGGACTTCGACAACAGGAAGTAGCCACCGGCCGCGAGGCCGAGGCCGAGGATCGCGAGGAGCAGGCTCTTGGACATGGGGTTCGCAGGGAGTTTACCCCGGTGCGTGCGGGGTGCGGCGGGATCAGCTCCCCAGCGCCGCCAGCCACAGACGACCGACCGCGAAGGAAATTCCATTTGCCCCCAGGGCCACCGCCGCCGCGTGGGCGAGGCCGAGGCGCCCCCGCAGGCCGCTCCGCGGCAGGCAACACAGCGCGAGCGCCTCGACGGCGACGATTCCGAGCTCGGCCACGAGCACCTCGGCGGGGCTGCGCGGCGTGTGCAACAGCCACAGGCTGAAGAGCGGATGGGTGAGCAGGTTGAGCGCCAGCGTGCAGGCCGCCGGGTGCCACCAGCGTCTCGTGCGCGTGCCGAGCGCCCACTGGTAGACGGGATACTCGAGCGCGAGTGTCCACACGAAGGCCGCGAGCCAGTTCACGGGGCCACCTTGCCGCGCGCGGCGAGAAAGCCGATCAACCCGGCGACAAGCACAGCGACGACCAGCGCGGTCAGGCGCTGGCCGGCGAGGGCTTGAAGGGCCGACTGCACCTCCTCGGGGCGCTCGGAGATCGACAGCAGCACCCCGCTGACGCCGCCTGGGCCGACGAGCAGGACCGAGACCATCGTCCGGTCCTCGGGCAGGTCGGTGTTGACGTAGAGATCGCCGTCGAGCGCGGTCGCGACCGCCTCGGCGCGGCCGCGGATCGTGGCGATGTCGAGCCCGGCGACGGTCGGCGGGCTGACGAGCCGGGAGGGGCCGGACGGAGGGTTGTTGTAGAGCCAGCTGCGGAAGTCCTCGGGAGACTGGTCCTCGCGAAGCACGTCGACGGGGGCGTTGGCCTTCGTCATCCGCCCCTCGGGCAGCTCCGGCTCGATCTTCTCCCGCAGCCGCAGCGTCCGGCCGACGGCGAGGTCGGCCGAGCGGCTCTCCGCCGCCCCCTCGCTCGACCCGGCGACGACGATGTAGACGGTGGCTCCGGTGAGGATCCCGATCGCCGAGAACATCAGCCCGAGCCAGAGGCGGACACCGAACGGGCGTCGACGCCGGATCGGCTGGATCGCGGGGCGGTCGGCGGTGACCGGCAGCTCGGGCGGCGGGACCTGGGTCGAGGGAGGAGGCGCTGGGGCGTCCATGTCGCTCCCTTTCTAGACCACCCGCTTGGACGCGCCAAGGAGGGCGGCGGCGCGGTGGAAGAGCGCGTCGAGGGCGAGGCCCTCGTTGACGTTGACGCGGAGGCGCCGCCGGGCATCCATCGCCAGCTCCGCGGCCCCCC
>JABWBL010000327.1 GCA_013360535.1 Planctomycetaceae bacterium | reverse complement strand
CGCCTCGCGACGGACTCGAACGCGCTGGTGCGCGAGGATGCGGCGGTGGCGCTCGCGTCCAGCCGCAGTCCGGCCGCGGTTTCCGCCCTCGCCAAGGCCTTGGGCGACAAGGAGTGGACCGTCGCCGTGTGCGCGGCGGTTTCGCTCGGCAAGACGACGCACCTCGATGCGGTCGACCCGCTGCTCGCGCTCTCCAAGAGCGAAGACTGGCGCCTGCGCGGCGCCGCGATCGTTGGCCTGTGCCACGTGACCAAGTTGGGCGCCATTCCGACGGTGCTCGCGGCGACGGCGGATCGTGAGCCCGCGATCGCGCTGACGGCACAGGCCTGCGCGCGGGCCATTTCCAAGCAGGATTTCGGCAGTGACTCGACCGCGTGGCTGAAGTGGTGGGGCCAGAACATGCTCAAGATCAAGCTGTTCACGCCCGAGGAGGCCAAGGCGCGGCGCGAGAAGTTCGGGTATTCGGTGCCGGTGCACGAGGTGTTCCGGGATCTCGACGTGATCGTGCTCGAGAGCCGCGGCGACCAGATCCAGAGCGTGCTCGAGCGCGTGGAAACGGGCGCGGCGGCGGCAGCGGGCGCCAAGGCGGACAAGAAGGACGTCGCGAAGGGCGGCGTGCCGTACCGCAAGACGACCGCGGGCCAGCATCGCCCCGATGGCCTGCAGCCCTTCGGCGTGTACGTGTCGAACTGCACAGGCGAAGTGCTGCCCGCGGACCTCGAGGCGATCTCGTGGTTCGTGCGCACGGGCGGCTACCTGTTCGGCTCGTGCTGGTCGCTAGGCGAGACGATCGATCGCGTGTATCCGGGGGTCGTGCGCGCGCGGCACCTCGAGAACGAGCTCGCGACGGTCAGCGCCGAGCCGATCGCGGTCTCGAGCCCGTACCTCGTGGGCGTGTTCGATGGCGGCGTCGAGCCGCACTACAACCTCGAAGGGCCGCACCTGATCGAGGTCGTCGACCGCGAACGTTGCGAGGTGCTCGTCGACAGCCCGCAGTGCGCCGGCAAGTACGGCGTCGGCAACATGACGGTCTGGTTCCACGCGGGGCACGGGCTCATCTGCGACTCCGTGAACCACTTCAACAACCAGGGCCTCGTCAACGCGACGTGGATCAAGGAGAACGACGAGCGGCAAGCCTACGCGGTCGATCGCATGGCGTTGCCGTGGGACCAGTGGCGCGCGACGGCGGGCGAGAAGTGGTGGGGCTCGAACGGCAAGGCGGCCGAACACGTGCTCGACCGCACGGCGCTGCACCTCGTCACGAACTTTGTCCGTTCCAAGCGAGCCGAGGAACTCTAGATGCGCCTGCACTTGATTGGGGGAGCGCTGCTGGCGCTCGTGGCGTCCTGTGGCGGCGGCGAGACCGCCGAGCAGGGCACGGGTTCGTCCAAGACCATGGTCGTCGGCTTCGCGCAGCTCGGCGCGGAGAGCAACTGGCGCACGGCGGAGACACGCTCGGTGCAGGACGAGGCGCAGCGGCGCGGCGTCGAGCTCAAGTTCGCCGACGCGCAGGGGCAGCAGGAGAACCAGATCCGCGCGCTCAAGGGCTTCGTCGGCATGAATGTCGGCGCGATCCTGCTCGCGCCCAAGACCGAGACGGGCTGGGACAACGTGCTCGCCGACGTGCGCAAGAAGAACATCCCCGTCGTGCTGCTCGATCGTGGCGTCAAGGTCGCCGACGAGTCGCTCTACACGACGCTGATCGCCTCGGATTTCGTCGAGGAAGGGCGCAAGGCCGCGACGTGGCTCGTCGGCGCGACGGGCGGCAAGTGCCGGCTCGTCGAGCTGCAAGGCACCGTCGGTTCCGCGCCGGCGATCGACCGCCAGAAGGGCTTCCTGGAGGTGCTCGCGCAGCATCCCGGCATGGAGGTGATCCTCTCGCAGACCGCGGAGTTCGGGCTCGCGAAGGGCAAGGAGGTGATGGAGGCCTTCCTGAAGGCGAAACCGAAGGAAATCCAGGCCGTTTACGCGCACAACGACGACATGGCGCTGGGGGCGATCCAGGCGCTCGAGGCCGCGGGCCTGAAGCCGGGTGTCGACGTGCTCGTCGTGTCGATCGACGGTGGCAAGCCGGCCTTCGAGGCGATGGCCGCGGGCAAGCTCAACTGCGTCGTCGAGTGCAGCCCGTTGCTCGGGCCGCTCGCCTTCGACGCGCTCGAGCGCCTGCAGCGCGGCGAGACGCTGCCCAAGCGCATCGTCGTCGAGGATCGAGTGTTCACCGCCGCCGAGGCCGCGGCCGAGCTTCCCAACCGCAAGTACTAGGGACCACCATGCGCCGACTCGTTCTTGCGGCCCTCTCCGTCCTCCTCGTCGCATGCCAGTCGAACCCGTCGCGTCCGGCGGGCGGCGGCACACGCGGAAGGCTCGAGCCCGTGCCGTTCGAGCGCGTGAAGCTCGAGGACTCGTTCTGGAAGCCGAAGGTCGAGACCAACCGGCGTGTCACCGTCGAGGCCTGCCTCGCCAAGTGCGAGGAGACCGGTCGCATCGCCAACTTCGCGCGCTGTGGCGGGCTCGAGCCGGGGCCGCACCAGGGTCTGCTCTTCAACGACTCCGACGTCTACAAGGTGATCGAGGGCGCGGCCTACACGCTCGCGACCACGCCGGACAAGGCGCTCGAGGCGCGGCTCGACACGCTGATCGACAAGATCGCGGCGGCGCAGCAGCCCGATGGGTACCTGAACACCTACTACACGATGGTCGAGCCCGCGCAGCGCTGGAAGAACATCGCGCACGGGCACGAACTGTATTGCGCCGGGCATCTCGTCGAGGCGGCGGTCGCTTACGAGGCCGCGACGGGCAAGCGCAAGCTGCTCGACGTCGCGCTGCGCCTCGTCGACCACATCGACGCGACGTTCGGGCCGGGCAAGAAGCTCGATCCGCCGGGGCACGAGGAGCTTGAGCTCGCGCTCGTGAAGCTCTGGCGCCGCACGCAGGACCCGCGCCACCTCGCGCTCGCGCGTTTCTTCGTCGACCAGCGCGGCAGCGCGCAGGGTCGCGAGCGCTTCGGCGATTACGCGCAGGACCACCTGCCGATCCGCGAGCAGCGCGAGATCGTCGGCCACGCGGTGCGCGCGATGTACCTCTACAGCGGCGTCGCCGACGTCGCCGGCATCACGGGTGATGCGGAGCTGTGGAGCGCGCTCGACGCCATCTGGCACGACGTCGTCGACACCAAGATGTACGTCACCGGAGGCATCGGCTCGTCGGCCTCGAACGAAGGCATCACGCACTCCTTCGACCTGCCCAACGAGACCGCGTACTGCGAGACCTGCGCGCAGATCGGCATGGCGCTGTGGAACCAGCGCATGTTCCTCGCGACGGGCGAGGGGCGCTTCGCCGACATCGTCGAGCTCGAGCTCTTCAACGGCTTTCTGTCGGGCGTCTCGGCCTCGGGCGATCGTTTCTTCTACGCCAACCCGCTCGCGAGCGCGGGCGACCGCGCGCGTGTGCCGTGGTTCGACTGTTCCTGCTGCCCGTCGAACGTCGTGCGTTTCCTGCCGGCGATCGGCGAGCGGATCTACGCGCACCGCGGCGACGAGCTGTTCGTCTCGCAATACGTCGGGAGCGACGCGGTCATCCCGCTCGCGGGCCAGAACGTGCGCGTCTCGCAGCGCACGGAGTATCCGTTCGACGGTGTCGTGCGGATGCAGCTCGACCCGGAGCAGGAGGCGGAGTTCGAGCTGCGCTTGCGCGTGCCGCAGTGGTGCGACGGGAAGTTCGAGGTGGCCGTCGCCGGCGAGGAAGACGCGGGCTCGACGGCGCTCGTCGACGGCTTCTTCTGCGTGCGGCGGCGCTGGAAGCAGGGCGATTCGCTCGTGCTGCGGATGGAGATGCCGCCGCGGCGCGTTTACGCCGACCCGCGGGTCGAGGCCAACCGTGGGCGCGTGGCGATCCAGCGCGGGCCGGTCGTCTACTGCGCGGAAGGCGTCGACAACTCTGGCGGCGCTCTCGCGCTCGTGCTGCCGAAATCGGCTGACCTCGCCGTGATTCCGACGGCTGCGCGCGGTGAGCCGGTGCGCATCGCGGCGGACGCGCAGGTGCTCGTCGAGCGCAGGTTCGACGCGGTCCGCACCGAGCCGCGGCACGCGACGCTCGTGCCGTACTACTCGTGGGGCAATCGCGGGACCTCGGACATGGTGACGTGGTTCCCCGAGAGTGCCGAGCTCGCCCGCGCACCCGGTGGGCCGAGCGCGCAGGTCGGCGAGATCCTCGTGCGCGCGAGCCATGCGTGGCCTTCGGATTCGCTCGCGGCGGTCATCGACGGCGTCAGTCCGAAGGCCTCGAACGACCACGACATTCCGCGCCACACCTTCTGGAGCCACCGCGGCACGAACGAGTGGCTCGTGCAGGAGTTCCGGCTGCCCAAGCCGGTGTCGAGCTCGAGCGTGTACTGGTTCGACGACACCGGTCGCGGTGGATGTCGCGTTCCGAAGTCCTGGCGGATCAGCTGTCGCGTGAACGGCGAGTGGAAGCCTGTGCAGCTCGCGAGCGGCGAGACCTGCGCGACGAACGTCGACACGTGGTGCACGGTGAAGTTCGTGCGTGTGCTCGCGGAGGCCGTGCGGCTCGAGGTCGAGCTGCAGCCCGAGATGAGCGCCGGCGTGCTGGAGTGGAAGCTCGAGTGAGCGCGACGGCGCCGCTGGTCGAGCTGCGGGGCGTCTCGCGGCGTTATCCGGGCGTGCGGGCGCTCGAGCAGGTCGAGCTCGAGCTGCGCGGCGGCGAGG
>JABWBL010000326.1 GCA_013360535.1 Planctomycetaceae bacterium | reverse complement strand
CCAAGCTCATTGCCATCGGACGCTACGGGGAGGTGGAGCTGTTCTCGGGGGAAACCCGCGGCTGGATTCGCACCTTGCGCGGCAACCGGGGCAGTGTCAACGGCCTGGTCTTTTCTCCCGATGGAGCCCATCTGTTTGCCGCCGGCGGGGAAGCTGGCTTGTCGGGCGAGATCCGCCAATGGAAGACAGCGGACGCATCGTTGGTGCGCGTTTTCGAAGGCCACAAGGACGCGGTCTATTCCGTGGCCCTCTCGCCCGATGGCCAGACGCTCGCTTCGGGCGGCTATGACCCGCAAGTGAAGCTTTGGAATGTCGAGAGCGGCTCGGAGCGCACGGCGGCGCGCGTGGTCGCGCTCGGCACGGCGGACGCGCTCTCCAACGACGTGATCGCACGCAACCGCGACTTCGTGCTCAACACGTTCAACTGGCTGGCGCAGCGCGACCACCGGCTCGTGATCCGTCCGCGCACGGTCGAGCGCCGCCAGCTCGACCTCGCCAACACCAACGCGCTGTCGGTGTTCAACGCGCTGGCCTTCGGCGTGCTGCCCGGGATCTGCGTCGTGCTCGGCCTCGTCGTGGCCTTCGTCCGGAGGCGCTAGAAGATGCACCTGAAGAAGCTCGTCCTCCTGCTCCTCGCGGTCGGCGGCCTCGTGGCGCTCGCCTGGTGGCAGAAGGGCCTCGACGACAAGTCGCGCGACGAGGCGAACGCGGCGCTGCTGCCCGGTTTCGACCGTGCGCGCGTGCGTGCCCTGCGGGTCGAGAACCTCGAGCGCTCGCTGACGTTGCGCATCGAGCGTGCGCCCGGCAAGGAGTGGCGCATCGTCGACCCGGTCGATTTCCCGGCGGAGCTCGCGGTGATCGAGGTGCTGCTCGACGCGCTCTCGACGCAGCACGCACGGCCGGCGCCGGACGCGGACGCGGCCAAGCTCTCGCTCGATCCGCCGCGCGTGATCGTGCAGGTCGAGGAGGAAGTCGGCGGTTCGCTGCTCAAGCGGCAGGTCGAGATCGGCGCCGTCGACCTCGGCGACCAGTGGGTCTACGCGCGCGTCGACGGCCGCATCTTCCGCACCGAACGTGGCCTCGACTCGACGCTGGAACGCGACCTGCCCGACTGGCGCTCGCGCTTCGTGCTCACGCTGTCGCCGCGGCAGGTGATCGAGGTCCACCGCTCGGGCTCGATCCTGTATTCGCCCGAGGATCCCGAGGAGGACCTCTCCTTCGCCGCGCTGCTCGACGGCCACTGGACCTCGACCTTGCCGTTTCAGGCCGAGCTGTCGGACGGTGCGATGGAGCGCCTGCTCGTGTCGGCCGCGACGCTGCGTGCGCATGGCTTCGTCGACGCGCCGGGCCCGCTCGCGGGGTACGGACTGGATCCCGCGCGGATCCGCGTCGAGCTGCAGCAGGCTGACGGCCGGCGCGAGGTGCTGCTGCTCGCGAAGGAGCCGCTGGGGGAGCTGTGGTACGCCGCACGCGAGGGTTCGCCGAACGTGTTCCGCGTCGCGGCGGAGTCCGTGCTCGCGATCGCGCCGCCGACGCCGACCTTGATCGAGCGCGAGCTCGTGCGGGCGCCGCTGGACTCGGTGCAGTCCTTCGACCTGCGTCTGGGCGCGCGGACGACCACGTTCGAGCGTGCGGAGCGCGGCTGGCGCGTCAAGGCGCGCGAAGGCGAGCGCGAGCTCCTGAGCGGCGACAGCGCGGATTCGCAGCTCGTGGCCGATGCGCTGGGCCTGCTCGACCGCGCGCGCGTCGATGACTTCGCCTTCGGCCGCTCGCTGGCGCCGAGCGAGATCCAGGCGGGTTTCGTCGTGCGCACGGTCGACGACGAACAAGGTGGTGAGCTCGGGCCGCTCGTGCGCACGGCGGACGGCGTCGAGGCGCTGCTCTTCCGGCGCAACGGCGACGCGCTGGCGAGCTACGTCACGCCCGAGCTGCTCGAGCTTTGCCGGCGCGAGCCCGACTCGTGGCGCAGCCTCGACCTGCACAAGGTGCCGGAGATCGAGCTGGCGCGCATCGAGCTCGCCTCGGGCCCGGCGCAGCGCGCCTATGCCCGCGACGACAAGGGTCGCTGGCTGCGCATGGGCACGACGCTCGAAGCGCGCGAGTTCGCCAAGCTGGTCGACGGGCTCGTCACGGCGCGGGCGGTCGAGCTCTACCGGCGCGGCGACGAGACGCCGACCGAGGCGATCACCGTGCGGCTGGTGCGCTACACGGGCACGGCGCTCGAATACCAGCTCGGCCGCTGGAAGTCGCCGCAGGGCGAGGTCGTGGCGGTGTACCGCACCGGCGAGCGTTTCGCGCGCGTCAAGCCGGAGCTGCACGCGGCGCTGTCGGCCCTGCTCTCGGCCGAGTGAATTCCCGTCGCCGCGGGGCTTGCGGTGGGCGGGGGCGGCGGGCTAGGTTCGGACCCTAAGATTCGGCGAACGATCGGCCCGCCCGGGCCCGGCAAGGCCGCTTGTGACCCATGAAGAGCCCCGCTCAGCCCCAACGACCTTCCCCGGAGAGCGGCGGACCGCGGCGCACGCGCAGCCAGCGCAGCGTGCCCGAGCTCGAGGCGCTCCTGCGCTCGGATCCGGAGCTGGCGCCGCGTTTTTCGCACTGGGAACGCGTGGCGGCGCGCGCGGAGCGAAGCCGCCCGTTGCCGGAGAGCCTCGACCCACGCCTGCGCACGCTGCTCGAGGCGCGTGGGCAGGCGCGGTTGTACGAGCATCAGGCGCGGGCTATCGAGCTCGCGCTCGAAGGTCGCGACGTGTTGATCGCCACTCCGACGGCGTCGGGCAAGACGCTGTGTTACGTCGCACCGATCCTGCAGCGGTTGCTCGAGACCCGCGGCGACGCGCGCGCGATCGCGCTCTTCCCGACGAAGGCGCTCAGTCAGGACCAGTCGGCCGGTCTCAACACGCTGATCGCCGCGCTCGGCGAGCCGTGGCACAGCTTCACCTACGACGGCGACACGCCGCCGAGCGTGCGCCGCACGCTGCGCGACGACGGCCACATCGTGCTCACCAATCCGTGGATGCTGCACGCCGGCATCCTGCCCAACCACGCCAAGTGGTCGGAGCTCTTCGCGAACCTGCGCACGATCGTGATCGACGAGGTGCACACGCTGTCGGGCGTGTTCGGGTCGAGCGTCGCCAACGTGCTGCGGCGCCTGCTGCGCATCGCGGAGCACTACGGGAGCCGGCCGCAGTTCGTGCTGTGCTCGGCGACCTTGCGCGACGCGGCGGCGCACGCGAAGCGGCTCACCGGGCGCGACGTCGCGGTCGTCGACGAGGACGGTTCGCCTTCGGGGGAGCGCGTGTTCGGCGTCTACAACCCGCCGATGCTCGATCCCGTGGCGGGCCTGCGCGCCAACGCGCTCGAGGAAGCTCGGCGGCTGGCGACGCACCTGTGCGGCCCGTCGCGGCAGGTGATCTTCTTCTGCCAGCGGCGCACGTCGGTCGAGGTGCTCACGCGCTACCTGAAGGAGAGCGCGCGCGAGCTCGGCCTCGAACCCGACGAGATCCGCGGCTATCGCGGCGGTTACCTGCCACTGCACCGGCGCGAGATCGAGGAAGGCTTGCGCGCGGGAACCGTGAAGGTCGTCGTGTCGACCAACGCGCTCGAGCTCGGCATCGACATCGGGCGGCTCGATGTCGCGGTGCTCGTCGGCTATCCGGGCTCGCAGGCGTCCTTCTGGCAGCGCGCGGGCCGCGTCGGCCGTCGCGGGCAGCCGAGCCTGACGGTGCTGATCGCGCGCTCCGATCCGATCGACCAGTACCTGTCGACGAATCCCGACTACCTGTTCCGCGCGCCGCGCGAGCGCCTCGGGCTCGATCCCGACAACCTCGTGATCCTGTCGGAGCAGGTCAAGTGCGCCAGTTTCGAGCTGCCGTTCCGCGACGAGGAGCTCGCACGCAAGGGCTTCGGCGGCGCGCCGCATCTCGCCGACATCCTCGACTACCTCGCGGGCCAGTCGAACCTGCTCCTGCGGCGCGGCGACACGTGGCACTGGATGGCCGACGCCTATCCGGCGCAGGACGTGCCGCTCTCGTCGGGTGGCCCCGACAACGTGCTGGTGCTCGACGTCGAGACGAAGAAGGCCATCGGCGAGATCGACCGCGAGGGTTCGCTCACGACCGTGCACGAGGGCGCGATCTACCAGGTGCAGGGCGAGACGTGGAAGGTCGAGCGCTTCGACTACGAGAACCGCCGCGCCTACGTGCGCGCCGTCGAGAGCGACTACTTCACGGAAGCCGAGGTCGACACGACGCTCAAGGTGCTGCGGCTCGAGCGCCACGCGCGGCGCCCGCGCGCGGGCGGCGGCGAGGACTACGGCCTGTACGCGGGCGAGGTGCACGTCACGACGGTCGCGACGCAGTACAAGAAGATCCGCTTCTACACGCGCGAGAACGTCGGCGCCGACGAGATCCATCTGCCGCCCGAGACCTACCTGACCGAGGCGGCCACGCTGGCGCTGGATCCCGCCCTGGCCCAGCAGGTCGGCCTCGACAAGGGCAGCGACGCCGGCGGGCTGCGTGGCGTGGCAGAGCTGATCCAGGGCCTGGTGCCCCTCTTCGTGCGCGTCGATCCGGGCGACGTGGGCGTGCTGGCAGAGCTGCGCCATCCGCACTTCGAGCGGCCGACGCTCACCATCTTCGATCGCATCCCCGACGGCGTGGGTCTCTCGGAGCGGATCTTCCTGGTGCACCGCGACGTGCTGCGCGCCGCGCTGGGCCTCGTCGAGCGCTGCCCGTGCCGGATGGGCT
>JABWBL010000325.1 GCA_013360535.1 Planctomycetaceae bacterium | reverse complement strand
CGAGGGCCTCGCGCGGAGCGCGGAGGTGCGCATCCAGGTGCCCGCGGGCGTCGAGGAAGGCGTGCGCCTGCGCGTGTCGAACGAAGGCGACGCCGGCGATCCCGGCGCGCCGCGCGGCGACCTGTACTGCGTGATCCGCGAGGTCGAGCACAAGATCTTCAAGCGCAGCGGCGCCGACGTGATCACCGAGATTCCCGTGTCTTTCGCGCAGATGGCGCTCGGCGACACGGTCGAGATTCCGACCCTGCGCGGCCGCGCGGAGATGACCATCCCGGCCGCGACGCAGAACGGCAAGGTGCTGCGCCTGCGGGGACAGGGCCTGCCGGTGCTCGAGGGCCGCGGGCGCGGCGACCAGCTCGTGCGCCTGTTCGTCGACGTCCCGAAGAAGCTCTCCGAACGCCAGAAGGAGCTGCTGCGCGAGTTTGCCGAGCTCGAGCAGAAGGGCTCGGGCTCCAAGTCCTTCTTCGACAAGATCGTCGGCTACTTCTCGTCCTAGGATCCGACCATGAGCGAGACCGAACCCACGTCCGAAGCGACCGAGACTCCCGAGGCCGAGCGCCTGCGCGCCGAACGCGACGACCTGCTGACGCAGCTCGCCCGCGCGCGCGCCGACTACCAGAACCTGCGCAAGCGCACGCAGGTCGACATCGACAACAGCGTGCGCCGCTCGCTCGAAGGCCTGCTCAGCGGGATCCTCGTGATCGTCGACCACCTCGACTTCGCGCTCGCAAGCCCGGTCGAGAGCGACGACGGCAAGGCACTCGCCAAGGGCGTCGAGCTGACGCGCCTGCAGCTCCAGCAAGTGCTGGCACAGGAGAACGTGCAGCCGATCGCCGACACGCTCGCCTTCGATCCCAACCTGCACGAGGCCGTGTCGATGGTCGAGTCGAGCGAGCGCAAGCCGGGCGAGATCGTCGCCACGCTGCGCCGCGGCTGGACCTGGCGCGGTCAGGTGCTGCGTGCGGCCCAGGTGCAGGTCGCCAAGGCCGCTCCCGCCTCCACTCCTCCGCCCGCCGATGGCGCGGCGAACTGAAACGAGCCCGACGATGCCCACCTACGACTATCGCTGCGAAGCCTGCGAGCACGCCGTCGAGTACTTCCAGTCGATGAGCGAGAAGCCGAAGAAGAAGTGCCCCAAGTGCGGCAAGTCGAAGCTGGTGCGCCAGCTCGGCACCGGCGCGGGCATCCTCTTCAAGGGCTCGGGCTTCTACCAGACCGATTACCGCTCCGACAGCTACAAGAAGTCGGCCAGCGCGGACAAGCCCGCGTCGGGCTCCTGCGGCGGCGACACGAAGAGCTGCGCGGCGAACGGCGGGCCCTGCGCGAACTAGCGTCCCGGCTAGCCGTTCGACAGGAACAGCTCGTCGACGAGCTCGCCGATCGTGCCGGTGTCGTTGGAACCGAGCACGCGGTCCGCGACGGCGAGCGCTTCGGGGTAGGCGTTGCCCATCGCGCAGCCCAGACCCGCCTCGGTCATCATCGGCACGTCGTTGCCCGCGTCCCCCACCGCGACGACTCGCTCCGGTCGGATCGCGTGCTCGTCGAGGAGCCAGCGCAGCGCCTCGGCCTTGCCGCGGCAAGGCGGATGCACGTCGCACACGATCAGCTTGCTCGCGCGGTGGTGCGGCAGGCAGTTGAGCGGGAAGTGCGTGATGTACACGGGCTGCTTCGCCGCGCGCTCGACCTCGCCGGCGAGCGAGTCGCTGGTGGCGTGCCCTTGCGAGAAGAACGTCACGCGCATCGCGCGCAGGCGGAACAGCGCCTGCGGTTCGACGTGGTGCACGCCGGTCATGTCGCGCAGCGCGCTGGCCTCGGCATCGTCGCGCGGCGAAGTCGCGAACTTCGCGCCATCGCACATCGCGACCGTCATCAGGCCGCTCGTCGTGCCGAACTTCACGAGACGCTCGAGCGTGCGCTCGGAGAGCACACGCTCCTCGATCAGGCGGCGCTTCGACGGGCACCACAGGGCCGCGCCGTTGAACACCACCGCCGGGTTGTCGATGCCCAGCTGCTCCACCACCGGGATCGTCGCGAGCTCGGAGCGCCCGGTCGCGATCATCACGCGCACGCCCCGCTCCGCCGCGGCGCGCAGCGAACGCAGCGTGTGCGGGTGGATCTGGTCGTGTTCGTCGACGAGCGTGCCGTCGAGGTCGAGGAGGATCGCGTCGTAGTTGCGGCCGGCCATGGGAGCGCGACAGCGTACGCGGTCGCGCTCCCCCGTTCGAGGCCGGGCGCTACAGGTCGATGCGCGTCGTCGCGGTCTGGTTGGCGACGATCTCGACCGTCTGCTGCACCGGCGTCGGCGGCGTGCCGTTCAGGCCCGGCGTGAAGCGCCGCGCCTCGACGACCCAGCGGCCCGCGCCGAGGCTGTCGAAGCTCGCCTTGCCACCCTGCGGGATCGAGCGCTTGGCCTTGTCGCTCCCGCCGTTCTCGCCTTCGGGGTAGGCGGTGACGATCACTTCCGTCGCAGGCTCGCCGCCGGCGAACACGCTCACTTCGAGCTTGCCCGCCAGCACGAGCACGAGGTCGATGCCACGCTTCACCTCGTTGGGCGCGACCTCGAGCGGCTCCGACTTCGCGTCCTCGAGCCCCTTGGCGCTCGCCGTCACGACCAGCTTCGTGTTCGTTCGCACGCCACGCAGCTGGAAGCGGCCGTCCTCGTCGGTGCGCACCTGCTTGTCGGGGCCGCTGCCGAACACGACCCCGTCGGACTCGCCGCCGTCGGACGCGATCACCATGCGCACCGCGCGCGAGCTGGAGCCGCCCTGGTCGCGCTCGACCGACACGCGTGCGTTCGCGATCGGCTTGCCGTCGGAGCCCGTGACGCGCCCTTCGAGGATCGCGACGTCGAGGTCGAGGTCGAGCTTGCCACCGCTGTCTCCGAGCGTGACCTCGGCCACGGCCGGCATGGAGCGCGACGCGTGGCGCACCTCGGCGTTGTACGTGCCGGGCTTGACGTTCTGGATCTCGTAGCGGCCGCGAGCATCGGTGCGAGCTTCCGGGCCACCGCCGAACCCGGCGAACATCGCAGCTTGCGGGTCCCCACCGGCCTTGGCGAGCGAGACCGTCGCGTCGGCGAGCGGCTGGCCGCCCTCGGTGATCGTGCCGCGCAGCGTGACGCGGTGCGGCGCGACGAGCTGCACCTGCGCCTCCAGGCGCTCGACGATCTCCGCGTCGGTCCACTCGTTGCCGTCGTCGGGCGCTCCCGCGACGGCGAACACCATGCCACCGCCGCCGAACATGCCGTTCTGGCCCCCTTCAGGCCGGAAGCGGTGCGTTCCGGGAGCGAGGTGCCTGAAGAGCGCCTCGCCCTTCTCGTCGGTCACCTCGCGCGACGAGCCGCCGCCGAAAAAGTCGAGGCCGTCCGGCGAGCCACCCTTGGCGGCGCGGTGCTCGACCGTGCCTCCGGCGACCGGCTGGCCGCTGGCGTCGACGAGCCGCACGCGCGCGGAGCCGCCTTCGCCGATGCGCACCGTGCGGTCCTCCGCGGCGTCGACGGCGCAGGTGAACGGCTCGCTCGTGTACGGAGCGTGCGCCTTGTGCTCGACCGAAAGCGTGCAGGAGGCGCCCTCGAAGCTGTTGACGAGCGCGAGCCCGTTCTCGTCGGTGCGCGCGCTGTGCACGTCCGGCTCGTCGAACTCGAACTCGCCCGGTTCGACATCCCCCGTCGAACCGCCGATCGAGATCGCGGCGCCCATGCGGACGCCGTCCATGCGGCTGTTGTCCGGCTGCTGCTTGCGCAACCTCACGCGCGCGCCCTGCACGGGCTTGCCGCTCGAGTCGTCGAGCACGGTCACGCGCAGCACCGGCGCCTGCGCGAGCTCGATCACGCCCAGATCGAGCTCTTCGCCTTCGGAGAGCGCGATGTTCTCGCTCTCCCAATCCTGATATCCCGGCGCGCGGATCTTGAGCCGCGCGGTCGCGTTCGGAGTGCGCGGACGCAGGCCCTCGACCCGTCCCTTGCCCTCGGGGTGCTTCTGCTCGCGCGCTCCCGGGTCGAAACCACCTTCGAAGAAGCGGTCATTCATGCGGCCTTCGGCGCGGAAGTTCTCGACCGGCTTGCGCGTCGTCGCGTCGATCGCGGTGAACGCGATCGAGGACTCAGGCAGGTAGCGCAGCTCGACCTTGCGGTCGCCCGAGCGCGCCGCGACGCGGGCCGAGAGGCGCGCGGCAAACATCACGGGCTCGTCGCCACGCTGGCGGCGCAGCGAGAGGTCGTACGGCTTGCCGTCGCGCAGGCCCTGCACGAGGAACGTGCCGTCGGCCGCGAGCTTGGCCTGACGCGACTCCTCCTCCTCGCCCGGCATCGGGAAGTCGGCGCCGCGCTCGCGGCGAGGCGAGGCGAGCACGACGAGCTGGCCCCGCTGGTTCTCCGGCACGCCGACGGCGACACCGGCGATCGTCGAGCCCGGCTCGAGGCGCAGCAGCACATTCTCGCGGCGCTCGTAGGGCTTGAGCCCCGTGAGTTCGTGCTTGAGGTTGGGGTGGGCTTCCGACTTGACCGCGAGCTCGAGATCGCCCGGCGGCAGGATGTCGAGCACGAACGTGCCGTCGTCGCCGGTCGTCGCGAGCGCGATGCCTTGTTCGCCGAAGCCGCCGAAGAACACGAGTCCCCCGCTCTCGGCCTTGGGGATGCGCCGGATCACGGCGCCGGAGACCGCGGCACCGCGCGCGTCGAGCACACGCCCTGACACGTACGGTCCAGCCGCGAGGGTGAGCGTGCCGACGTCGAGCGTGCCGCCGGCGGGCGCG
>JABWBL010000324.1 GCA_013360535.1 Planctomycetaceae bacterium | reverse complement strand
TCGAGCGCTGCGAGCTCGGCGCTGCTCGCTTCGCCGCAGCCGACCCAGCCCGTTGCAGCTCAAAGCGTCGCGTTGTGGCAGGCGTGGTGGGGCGCGAGCGAGGACGCCAACCTGCCGCTGACCCGCGCGGCGCGCACGACGTTCCAGTTCCGCGGCGTGTGCGGCACCTACAGCCACGACCATCCGGCGGGCACCGAAGTGCTGCCGGTGTGGCGCGTGCAGCGCAACGGCGTCGACGGCGGCGAGCCGGGTCGATTCGACTACGTGATGCTGATGGACGACACGCGCTCGTCGCTGGGCTGGCCGGCGCGTGTGCACCGCTCCTACCGGCCCGTCGACCGCACCGTCGCGTCCTGGAGGCTCGATCCGTCGAACACGCTGCAGCCGCAGGCCGACACGAGCAGCGTCGTGGCGGAGGACGTCGTCGTGCTCGCGCGCAACGCCGTGATGGTCGCGCTCGACGCGCAGGCGCGCGCTCCCGTGCCGATGACCGTGCAGACCACCGGCACCGGCGCGACGCTCGAGTCGCGTGCGCTCGCGCGCATGACCAAGCACCCCTCCGGCGAGCTCCCGCGCGACGTGTCCTCGGTCGTCGTCGGCCAGTCGATCCGCGGCGCCGACACGTTCGACGCGCTGTGCGACGAGCTCATCTTCCACACGACGTCGTTCGGCGACCAGCAGGGCGCTCCGACGCAGGGTGGCCTGCTCGTGCTGACGCAGGACCTGCCGGACGGCGGCGGGCAAATGTCCGTGGCACCGCAGGTCGTGCGCATCCCGTGGGGCAACTACGGACAGGCGCAGAGCTTCCTCAACTCGCTGCCGCAGGACGCCGGACTGATGCTCGTCGGCGACGAGATCGTCTGCTACGACGGCTACGACAACGCGAGCGGCACGATCAACATTCCGCAGGGCGGTCGCGGCTTGCTCGGCACGCTGCAAGGCACGCACGAGGCGGGCACGACGGCGATGTTCCTCGAGCACTTCATCGTCGGCACGCTCGCCGGCGGTATCGGGCCGGGCGACTCGACGCTGCCGCTGGTCGACACGACGGGCTTCCCGCCGAGCGGGACCGTGCTCGTCGGCACCGAGCTGATCCACTACACGCGCCTCGCGGGCTCGGGCCTCGACATGCCGCGGCGCTCGACCGAACCGGGCAAGAAGGATGGGCGCGGCGACGGCCTGTTCCGCGGGCGCTTCGGCACCGTGCCCAACGCGCACGCGGCCGGAACGCCGGTGATCCTGTTCCCGTACCGCTACTCGGATCGCTGGACCGAGAAGTCCGATGCGCCGGAGCTCGGCTACTTCGGCCTCACGCTCGACCAGCCGAACGCGCACTGGCGCACGAGCTTCTTCTCGGTCGAGGAGCCCTCGAGCGGACTCGTCAAGGTCGAGACGCTGCAGCGCCTGTCGAACGACGGCGAGCCGCTGCCGCCGTGGGACGGCGAGCCGGGAGTCACCAAGGGCCTCGCGCTCCTGCGCGAAGGCATGCCGGAAGGTGTCGGCCATCGCATCGGCAAGCAGGCCGATCGCGCCGAGTGGCGCGTGCACGTGCGCTACCAGCGCGGGGCGTTCGACGAGCAGAACGGGCTCGCGCACGGCTGGAAGCAGACGCCGCGCCTGCGCGCGCTCGGGGCGGAGTTCACGGCGCCGAGCCTCGTGCTGCGGAGGGTCGACGAATGAAGCTGCGCACCCACTCGGCTGCGCGCACGCGCCGCGGCTTGACGCTGGTCGAGCTCGTGCTCTCCGCCGGCCTGCTCGCGCTGCTCGTCGCCGCCGTGTTCGTGCTCGTGCGGCAGTTCATGGGCGTGTGGGACAAGAGCGAAGTGCGCCGCATGCAGGTCGAGGAGAGCTCCGGCGTCGCCGAGCTGTGCGCGGCCGATCTGGCGGCGCTCGAGCCCGGCCCACGCGGCGATTTCCTCGCGGAATGGGCCTTTTTCGACCACGACGGCGACGGTGTCCCCGAGACCAAGTGGCCGCGCGTGCGCCTCGTGCGCCACGCGTCCGTCGCGGAACTCGCGCGCCTGCAGGCGGGCGACGACAAGGCCGAGCGCATCACGGGCGAAGGCCTGATCGAGGTGATCTGGGCCGTGCTCCCGCTCGATCCGGGCACACGCGACGTCTCGCGGCGCTCCTTCGGCGCGCTGTGGCGCGGGGAGCGCATCTACGGGCCCGCGCGCGGCGCCGACGTGTCGTTCTTCGACGAGAAGTACCTGAGCGCGGGCGGCGTGCCGCGGCCGACGTCGACGCAGGAAGTGTCGGGCGGCGTGCTGTGGATCGGGATGCAGTTCGCGACGCAGACGTCGCTCCTGCGCGAGGGCTGGAAGCTCGGGAACGCACCGGGCGACACGGTCGCGTCGTGGGATGCGTGGCAGCGCGGACGGCCCAACGCGCAGCGCCACGTGTGGAACGATCCGTCGGACTTCCTGCCGAAAGCCGGCGACACGCCGCTCTTGCCGCGCCGAGTGCGGCTCGAGTTCGAGTTCGAGCACCCCGCCGACCTCAGGCGCCGCACGCGCCTGTCGAACTACCTCGGGCCGCAGGACGGCGGCTTCGAGGTCGACGATCCGGCGAAGCTGCCCGAGCCCGGTGGCCACGTGCTGGTCGACTCCGAGTGGCTGCGCATCGAGAGCGTGATGGGGCGCTGGGTCAACGTGCGCCGCGGCGAACGTGGCACCGCTCCGAAGCCGCACGAGAACGGTTCCGTGCTCCACTACGGCCGCACGCTGGTGCGCGACGTGCCGATCGCCGTGCACCGGGAGGACTGGGACCTGTGAGACGTCTCGCGCCCACCCACCGCCGCGGCGGCTTCACGATCCTCGAGGTGCTCGTCGCCATGGGCATCCTGCTCGTCGGCATGAGCGCCGTGATCGGCCTCCTGACGTTCGGCGCCGCGATGACGCGCAACGCCTCGCTCAAGGGCGCGAGCGCGAGCGCGGTCGAGGCCGTCGTGTCCGACCTCGAGGAAGGCTTCTTCCCGATCGTGCGCGACGAGGCCACGGGCCAGACGAGCGTCGGCGCACCGCCGCCGATCGAGAACCGCCCGGTGCCCGGCCATCCGGGGCTGACCTACTCTGCACGCGGCACGCCCGATCCCAAGGACACGCGCGCCGGCGGCGCCCTGCGCTGGCGCGTCGACGTCGAGATCCGCTGGATGACCTCCGGCCGCTCGCGCTCGAGAACTTTCACCACGCTGCTCCTGCGGCAGGTTCCGTTCGGCGAGCGCTTGCGGCGCGAGCTGATCGACGGCCCGTCGCCCAAGGCAGGAAACCAGACGCCATGAAGCACCTCCTCGCGCTCCTGTTCCTCGCTCCGTCCGTGTTCGCCGCGCCCCAGGCCGCAGCGCCCGCCGCAGCGGCTCCCGAGCTCTCGATGCTGCGCCTGTACGACGGCGGCATCCTGTGGGGGCAGGTCACCGGCCACGACGCGCAGACGCTGCACGTGCTGCGGCTCGACAACGGCGGCGCCGTGCGCTTGCCGTGGGCGCGGCTCGACCCGTCGCTCGCCGACGAGCTGCTCGCGAAGTACGGCTACGTCGACCGTTCGGGCGACGAGGTGTTCGTCGAGGCCGACCGCCTGTTCCTGCAGGACGGCACCGACGTGATCGGGCAGATCGTCAACCGCACCGCGGGCGAGCTGTGGGTCAAGACCGCGCAGCGCACGTTCCCCGTCGCGATGAAGCAGCTGCGTGGCGCGGCCGTGCGCGTGCAGGCGCCGGCGCTCGACATCTACACGCGCGAGGAGCTCTACCAGTCCGAACTGGTGCGCCTCGACGCGACCAGCGCGCAGTCGCTGTGGGATTTCTCGGTGTACTGCGAGCGCATCTACGACTTCGCGCACGCCGTCGAGCAGCTCGAGGCGCTCGCCAAGCTCGATCCTTCGTTCAAGACGAACGAGGTCGCCAACGCGCTCACGCGCAACCGCGGCAAGGCGCAGAACCAGTCGGCGCTCGACACGCTGCGCGAGATCGACCAGGACCGCGCGCGCGGGTACTTCGACCGCGCGCTCGCGAAGATCGAGGCTTTTGTCGCGGCGAACCCGTCGAGCGGTTTCGTGCAGGACGCGCAGAAGAAGAAGGCTTCCGTCGAGAAGGCGCGCGAGCAGAAGCTGCGCGAGCGCACGAGCGAGGCGTGGATCGCGTGGACGAGCCGCCTGATCGCGGCGAAGGCGCGCGATCCGCAGCTCACGCAGGAAGCGGCGATCGAGTGGCTCGAGGAAGGCCTCGACAAGTCGCTGGTCGACGCGGTCGCAGGCGAGCTCACGCGCTCGGTCTCGGCCAGCATCACTCCGGAGCTCGTCACGCGCTTCTGGAAGGAGCGTGCGGGCGGGCGCTGGCGCCGCGCGAGCTACGGACAGGGCACGTTCCTGCTCGGCGACGCCGAGGCGCGCAAGGGCCTGAACGGCTCGACGACGCCCGAGTCGCAGGCGGCGCCGACGAGCGAGACCGAGAGCGCGCGGCGCGAGCTCGAGGAGCGCCTCAAGCGCTACGTCGCGGCGCAGGAAACGGCGCGTGCAGCCCGCGCGCAGACCGCCGAGGGCGAAGAGAGCGAGAACGAGAAGTTCTGGAAGGAGTACGGCTCGACCAACCGCTGGCAGTGGATGCTCGCGTACCACGTCGAGCACTCCGGCGACTACCAGCTGCGCGACCCGCAGTTCTCCAACTGCCCCGACTGCGGCGGCGGCGGCCGGCGCGAGGTGCTCAACGCCGTCGGACAGGCCAACCGCGGCGGACAGGCCGGCGGATCGGGTGGGGCGACCGGCGGGCGCACGAG
>JABWBL010000323.1 GCA_013360535.1 Planctomycetaceae bacterium | reverse complement strand
CGCGCGGGAGTTCGGCGCGCGGGGCGTGCATGGGGTTTCGCGTGCGGTCGAAGAGGTCGGCGGCGGCGAGGATGCGCGCGAAGACGTGGATGTCGTGGCCGGCGAGTCGTGCTTCGCGGCCGTCGAAGGTGGCGCGTTCGTCGGGCTGATGCTCGACCAGCGCGCACGCGGCAAGACCGTGGTCGCGCCGTTCTTCGGACGGCCCGCGAACTGCGAGCGCTCGATCGCGGTGCTCGTGCGGCGCCTCAAGCGTCCCGTGCTGTTTGCGGCCTGCTACCGCACGGCCACGCCGTACCGCTACAAGGCGGTGTTCGACACGGTGATCGAGCCGGAAGAGATTTCCCGCTCGAGCCCCGAGGAGATCGCCGCGCGCCTGAACGTCGAGATGGAGCGCCTGATCCGGCGCGCGCCCGAGCAGTACTTCTGGCTCCACGATCGCTACCGCAAGGCGCCGCCAGCGGGCGACGCGGGGGCCTCTCGAGTCCTACACTCTTGAGCACGGATCCGTCGAAAGCACCCGACCCATGTACATCGTCACCGGAGGCGCCGGCTTCATCGGCTCGAACCTCGTGCGCGGTCTCAACCGCCGCGGGATCGACGACATCCTCGTCGTCGACGACCTCGAGCGCGGCGACAAGCACCTCAACCTCAACGGCCTGCGTTTCGCCGACTACGTCGACTACCGCGACTTCGAGCGCGACCTCGAACGTTTCGCGGCGCCCAAGGCCGTGCTGCACCAGGGCGCGTGCTCCGACACGACTGAGCGCAACGGCCGCTACATGCTCTCGGTCAACTTCGAGTACACGAAGAAGCTGTTCGCGTGGAGCGAGCGCCACGGCGCGCCGTTCCTGTACGCGTCCTCGGCGGCGACCTACGGCGACGGCGCGAACGGCTTCCGCGAGGAACCCGCCTGCGAGTGGCCGCTCAACGTCTACGGCTTCTCGAAGCTGCTCTTCGACCGCTGGATGCGCCCGCGCCTCGCGGCGGCGAAGTGCCAGGTCGTCGGCCTGCGCTACTTCAACGTGTACGGGCCGCAGGAGCACCACAAGGACCGCATGGCGTCCGTGATCTTCAAGCTGCACGGTCAGGCGACCCGCGGCGAGCCGCTCAAGATCTTCGAGGGCTCCGACAAGTTCGTGCGCGACTTCGTGCACGTCGACGACTGCGTCGCGGTCAACCTGCACTTCCTCGACAACCCTGCGCGGCGCGGCATCTTCAACTGCGGCTCCGGCGCGGCGGAGAGCTTCGAGAAGCTCGCGCGCACGACCGCCAGCCACTACGCGGGCGCGAAGATCGAGTACCTGCCGTTCCCCGCCGACCTCGTCGGCAAGTACCAGGCCTTCACGCAGGCCGACCTCACGCAGCTTCGCCGACAGGGCGGCTACGAGAGGCCGTTCGCGACGCTCGAGCAGGGCATCGCGAGCTACGTGCGCATCCTCAAGTCCAGCGGCGGCTACTACCGCGACTAGGCGAAGGCCCCCTCATGCAAGCATCCGAGCTCCAGGCCGTGCTCGAGCGCCTCGCGCGCCCGCGCGTGCTCGTCATCGGCGACCTGATCCTCGACCGCTACGTGTCCGGCGACGTCGAGCGCATCTCGCCCGAAGCGCCGATTCCGGTGCTCAGTGCGCGCACGACGGCGGAAAAGCTCGGCGGCGCCGGCAACGTCGCCGCCAACCTGCGCACGATGGAGGCCGAAGTCGAGATCGTCGGCCTCGTCGGCAACGACGGCCGCGGCCGCATGCTGGTCGAGATGCTGCAGGCGACCGGCGTGCACACCGCGGGCGTGCTCGTCGACGACAGCCGTCCGACGACCGAGAAGACGCGCATGATCAGCGGCGTGCAGCAGGTGCTGCGCGTCGACTACGAGGTCTCGCGTCCGGCCAGTGACGAGGTCTCGCGGCGCATGCTCGCGGGCCTCGAGGAGGCGATCACGCGGGCGGGAGCGGTGATCCTGTCGGACTACGGCAAGGGCGTGCTCACGCGCACCGTGCTCGCCGGAGCGATCGAGATCGCGCGGCGCCGCAACGTGCCGGTGCTCGTCGACCCCAAGGGCAGCGACTACGCGCGCTACAAGGGCGCCTCGCTGATCACGCCCAACCGCAAGGAAGCGGAGGAGGCGCTCGGCCGCAAGCTCTCGGACCTCAAGGAACTGCCGCGCGCGGCGGCGGACCTGATCGAGACCGCGGACCTGCAGGCGGCCGTGATCACGCTCGGTTCGCAGGGCATGTTCCTGATGAGCCGTCGCGGCGAGTCGATGCACGTGCCGACCTTCGCGCGCGAGGTGTTCGACGTCACAGGCGCCGGCGACACGGTCATCTCGCACCTCGCGCTGTACCTCGCGGCGGGGCTCGACCTGCCGACCGCGGTGCACCTCTCCAACCACGCGGCGGGCATCGTCGTCGCCAAACCCGGTGCGGCCTGCGTCACGCGCGGTGAGCTGCTCGAGCGCCTCGACCAGCACGAGCGCGGCTGGCGCTCGAACGCCAAGGTCGCGCACGGCGAACGGCTGGACGCGCTGCTCAAGCTCTGGAAGAGCCAGAACAAGCGTGTGGTCTTCACCAACGGCTGCTTCGACATCCTGCACGTCGGGCACGTCGACTACCTGCGCTTCGCGCGCATGCAGGGCGACGTGCTGGTCGTCGGCGTCAACGACGACGCCAGCGTGCGGCGCCTCAAGGGCCCGACGCGGCCGGTGAACTCGCTCGAGGACCGCATGGCGGTGCTCGCGGCGCTCGAGATGGTCGACGGCGTGACCTCGTTCAGCGAGGACACGCCCGCGCGCATCGTCGAGCGCGTCTCGCCGGCGGTGCTGGTCAAGGGCGAGGACTGGAAGGACAAGGGCGTCGTCGGCCGCGAGTGGGTCGAGGCCCACGGCGGCAAGGTCGTGCTCGCCCCGCTCGTCCCCGGTCGTTCGACCACCGGCACGATCGAGCGCATCGAGCGCGGCACGGGCCGCTGCTAGACTGCGGGAGCCGGTCGGGCGCTCGCCCGACGGCGGAGTCCCGCATGAATCGCCTCGAACATCTCGCGCGCCTGATTTCCTACGAGGACTGGGCCAATCGCGAGCTCCTCGCCGTGCTGCAGGTCACGCCCCAGCCCGAGGCGCTCAAGGCCTTCGCTCACGTCCTCGCGGCGCAGACCCTGTGGATGGACCGCATGGCTCACCGGCCGATGTCGGTCAAGCCGTGGCCGGAGTGGGACCTCGCGGAGTGCACGCGCCGCGTGGAGGTCGTGCGCGCGGGCTGGCAGAACTTCCTGCGTGGGCTCGACGTCGGCGCGCTCGACGTGACGATCAGCTACGTCACCACCAAGGGCGACTACTTCCAGAGCAAGGTCGGCGACATCATCAGCCACCTGCTCTTCCACGGCGCCCACCACCGCGGTCAGGCCTGCGGCGTCCTGCGCGCCGCCGGGGCCCAGCCGCCGACGCTCGACTTCATCTTCGCGGTGCGCGATGGTGTGCTCGGGCCGTCCCAGGATTGACTCTGCGCGGGGCCCTCTGCGCGGGGCCGACTTTCGGGCCCAATTTCAGCTCAATCTAGGAACTTTCTTCTGGGGCCGAGCGCCCGCCGCAGGTTGGGCGAGCGCAAGGGTGGCCGCACTTCCCTCGACCGCGTAGATTCGAAAGTCATGGCCCTCCCTGCGCTCTTCCTCGTGACCGCCGCCGCCCTGCAAGGGTCTGGACAGCGGGAGCCGAACGTCAACAACGACCCCACCCGCGCCCTCGTCCCGCCGCGCGCCTGGCAGCGTCGCTGGTCGGACGAGGAGGACCTCGAGAGCCTGACGGACCTCGTCGAGCCGGCGGCGCCGTTCGAGATCCACGGCTACCTGCGCGCGTCGTTCATCCACTCCGACGACGTCAACGCCGTGCCGGGCAACAAGGTCGACGCCTTCTCGATGGACGGCCTGCGGATGTTCGTCCGCTCGGAGGTCGGCGACTGGCGCTTCCACGCGACGCTGCGCGGGGACCAGCGGGTCGACACCGGCTCCTTCGGCATTCCCGACACCCTCGGCGAGCTGCGCATGCCCGAGATCTGGGGCATGTACGAGGTCTTCGACGAGGTCTACCTGCGCGTCGGCCGCTTCCGCCCGCCGTTTCTCACCTCCGGCCTGCAGGAAGAGAACACGATGCTCTTCTACAACCGGCCGTGGATGGGCACGGAGTGGGCCTTCAGCGACGAAGGCGTCGCGCTCGACGGCCAGTTCGGTCCGCTGCGCGGCTGGCTCGCTGTGCAGGACGGCAACGACAACAACGCCAACCACGTGGCGATCACGGCGCGCGCCGCCTGGGACATCCTCGGCGGCGGCGTGCACCAGCAGTACGACGGTGCGCGCGACCCCAAGCGCGACCTCGCGCTCACCGTGGCCGGCGCGATCTACTACGACACCGAGGACAACAACTTCTCCTCGCAGGCAGCGGAGGCCCGCCTCTCCTGGGGCCGCTTCTTCGCGGGCGCCGAGGTCACCGACCGCGGCGACGGCTTCGGCAGCCTGCTGTACTGGAACGGCTTCGCGTCTTTCATGATCACCGACGCGATCGAGCTCGCCGCCGGCTTCGACGACTACGAGCGCAGCGACGCGACCGAGTCCTGGCGCGGCTCGCTCAGCTACTACTTCATCGGCAACAACGCCAAGGTGCAGCTCGTCTACACCGACTCGACGAGCAACGCCCCGCTCGCCGCCGGCGAGACGATCCTGCTCGGCCTCACGACGGGCTTCTAGCGCGCGCTCAAGAGCGCAGGCGCTCGCGGGCTTCGCGGGCGAGCGCGGCGGCGGCGTCGGGGGTCG
>JABWBL010000322.1 GCA_013360535.1 Planctomycetaceae bacterium | reverse complement strand
CGCGGCGTGCGCAACCCGCAGGCCTCGATGCCGACCCACGCGCAAGCCGCGAGCACGCTCGCCGAGGTCGTCCCCGCGAGCAGCGCGACCGGCCAGACGCTCCCCGGCCCCTCGTCAGCCGAGGTCGAAGCGAACGGGATCCGCGCGTCGTGCTGCATCGCGGTCGGATGCTAGCCAGCGTTAAAACTGATTAACAGCGCCGAGCGACGCAAAAATCACGCTCTCGCGAGTCGCCGCACAAAGCCCGCTGGGAGCCCGTCCCCACGAGCTCCCAGCGTCGCGCGCGCTCAGTCTCGCGCACTCTTCTCGCACTTCGGAGCCCTCCCTCCCGGTCGAGCTCCGCTTCAGGTTCCCCGTCGCAGTTCCCTGCGACATGCCCTTTGACGTCGGCGCGCGAACCTCCTTCCCCGCGGCCGCACATTTTTCTGGCCGCACCTCCGAAGAACTTTCGTCGTCCCCGGGTGCTTGCCACCGAAAGGCGCGTCGGGGGCTCGCGGAGGCGGCCCAGGCTTTGATTCCGGCCCCCGGCGGCCCGATCATGGCTCTCCCCATGCGCATCGGACTGATCGGAGCGGGCAAGATCGGGCAACTGCGGGCCCGGACGCTCCGCGAGCACCGCGAGACCCAGCTCGCCGCCGTCTACGACCTCAACGCCGAGCTCGCCACCAAGGCGGCGGCCGGCAGCGGGGCGGTCGTCGCCAAGTCGCTCGAGGCCTTCTTCGACGTGCCCCTCGACGCGGTCGTGATCTCGACGCCGGTGCACGTGCACGACGCGGCCTGCCTGACGGCCTTCGCGCGCGGGCTGCACGTGCTGCTCGAAAAGCCGACCTCGAACACGGCCGCCGGGGCGAAGAAGCTCGTCGACGCCGCGCTCGCCGCCAAGCGCGCCTTCGGCGTCGGCTTCAACCTGCGCTACTACCCGGCCTTCCGCTGCGTGCGCGAGACGATCCAGTCGGGGCGCATCGGCAAGCTCGACCACCTGCGTGTGTACGGCGGCCACGAGGGCCTGCCGAAGTTCGCGCACGAGTGGGAGTACAAGGCCCCGATCTCCGGCGGCGGAGCGATGTGGGACGTCGGCATCCACATGTCCGACCTGGCGCGCCACTACCTCGGCGAGATCAGCGAGGTGTACGGCGTCGCGACGGAGAGCGTGTGGAACGTGCCGGGTTCGGAGGACAACGCGCTGGCGCTGTTCCGCTCGCCCGCGGGCGTGACGGCGCAGTACCAGGCGACTTGGACCGAGTGGAAGGGCTACGGCATCTTCGTCGAGGCCTACGGCGACAAGGGCATGGTGCGCGGTGCCTACGCGCCGATGTCGAACCTGCTCATCGTGCAAGAGAAGGCCGGAGCGCCGCGTACGACGACCAAATTGCGCTATCCGTGGATCCAGCTGCGCGAGAAGTGCTTCTCGTGGCAGACGACGGCGCTGCAGTCGTTCCGCGAGGAGCTCGACGACTTCCTGTTGCTCTGCAAGGGCCGGCGCGACCTCGTGATCGCCGACGGTTACGCGGGGCAGCGCGCGTGCGAAGTGGCCGAGGCCGTGCGGGAGTGCTCGCGCACGCGCGCCGTCGTGAAGCTGCCGGTGCTCGGGACGATGCCCGCATGAGCGCGAGCGCCTCCCCCACCGCCGCAGCGGCTCCGGTGACGTCCGTGCCGGGCCGTTTGAGCCTCGTGATCACGATCGTCGAAGGTCGCGATGTGCTGCGCGGGATTCTGAACGCGTTGCGCGCGCAGGTCGGCGCGCCCGAGCTCGAGATCCTCGCGCCCTACGACGACTCGCGGCCCGACATCGGCGAGCTCGCGCGCGAGTATCCGGAAGTGCAGTTCTTCTCGATCGGATCCGTGCCGACGATCCACCCGGTGAACTCCGCCGGCGGCCAGCACGAGCTCTTCGACCGCCGCCGCGCCGCGGGCCTGAAGCGCGCGACCGGCGAGCTCGTCGCGATCCTCGAGGACCGTGCACCGCCGCGCAAGGACTGGTGCGCGACGATGGTGCGGCTGCACGCGACCACGAACCACGCCGCGATCGGCGGGGCGATCGACGGCGCCGCGACCGACCCGCTCAACTGGGCCTTCCACGCCTGCGATTTCAGCCGCTACGCGCCGCCCTTCGAGGCCGGCACGCGCGAGTGGATCAGCGACGTCAACGTCTGCTACAAGCGCCGCGCGGTCGAGCTCACGCGCGACCTGTGGCACACGCGCTTCCACGAGCCGGAAGTGCATTGGCGCCTGATGGAGCGCGGCGAGACGCTGTACCTGACGCCCGAGGCCGTCGTCGACTACCGCACGCGCTATCCGAGCCTGCTCGGAGTGCTGCCGGAGCGTTTCCAGTGGGCGCGGCTCTTCGGATACGTGCGCGCTCGCAACGTGTCGACGCTCGAGCGCCTCAAGTTCATCGTCGCCGGCCCGTTGATCCCGTTCGTGCTGTTCGCACGGCACGCGCGTGCGCAGCACCGGCGCGGCTTCGGCGCGAAGTTCTGGCGCTCGGCACCGTGGATGTTCCCGATGCTGTGCGCCTGGACCGCCGGCGAGGTCTGGGGTTACGTCACGAGGCGCGGATGAGCGAGACGCTCGAGTTCGACGCGATCGTCGTCGGTTCCGGAGCCGCCGGAGGCTGGGCCGCGAAGGAATTGAGCGAGCGTGGCCTGCGCACGTTGCTGCTCGAGGCCGGTCGCACGCTCGACCCCGCGCGCGACTTCCCGCCGCCGCCCGCGAAGGACACGTCGAAGCTGCAGATCTGGACGCGCGGCAAGGCCTTTCTCGACGGGCAAGGCATGCAAGCACGCTGCATGTCCTTCAGCCGCATGACGCGGCATTTGTTCGTCAACGACCGCGAGAACCCGTACACGACCGAACGCGGCGCGCCGTTCAACTGGTACCGCGGGCGCCAGCTCGGCGGCCGCATGCACCTGTGGGGCCGCAACGCGTTGCGCATCGGCGACAGCGAGCTGCACCCGCAGGACGAAGCGAGCGGCGGCTGGCCGATCCACTACGCGGATCTCGTGCCGTGGTACGAGAAGGTCGAGCGTTTCCTCGGCGTGCACGGAAGTGCAGCGGGAATTCCGAGCATTCCCGACGGCGTGTACGACCAGCCGCTGCCGCTGACGCAGATCGAGCGCCGCATCCTCGACACGCTCTCTGGCGCGTGGCGCGAGCGCCCCGCGACGACGTGCCGCATCGTGCGCCACACGACCGACCGCCGCACGTTGCCCGTCGCCGCCGCGCTCGCGACCGGCAAGCTCACGTTGCGCAGCCACTCGGTCGTCGCGCGCGTGCTCGTCGACGCCCAAGGCAAGGCGAACGGCGTCGAGTTCTTCGACGGCGAGAAGCGCGAGCGCCACGAGGCGCGGGCGCAGCTCGTCGTGCTCGCGGCCTCGACGATCGAAACGCTGCGCATCCTGCTGAACTCGAAGTCGAAGGAGCATCCCGCGGGCCTCGGCAACTCCTCGGGTCTGCTCGGGCGCGCGCTCACCGACCACGTGATGGTCTTCAACGCCGGCCCGGCGCCCGTCGAAGGTGCGCCGCGCACGGACCCCTACGATTTCGGCTCGCAATCGGGGCTTTACCTGCCGAGCTTCCGCAACGCCAACGGCAAGCAGGACGCGCCGTTCAAGCGTGGCTACTCGATCCTCGGCTCCGTCGGCCGCATCGAACCCGGCTGGTTCTTCATGGCGGTCGGCGAGATGCTGCCCGAGCTCGACAACCGCGTCACGCTCGACGCGAACGTGAAGGACAAGTGGGGCATTCCCGTCGCGCGCGTGCGCTGCGTGCACGGCGCGAACGAGTCGGCGATGGTGAAGGACATGCAGGCGACGCTGCTCGAGCTCGCGAGCACCTGCGGCCTCGAGGTCGACCACCTGCGGCGCGAGAGTTTCCTCGCGCGGGTCGTGCACGACGTGACGCGGCGGATGGTCTACACCAAGGACGGCGCGCTGCTTCCCGGCTCCGCGATCCACGAGGCCGGTGGCGCTCCGATGGGCACGAATCCGAAGGATTCCGTGCTCGACGCGCACAACCGGCTGTGGGACGCGCCAAACGTGCTCGTCACCGACTCCGCGGCGTTCCCCACTTCGCCGTTCCAGAATCCCGGCCTCACGATCATGGCGCTCTCGGCACGCGCGGCGAACCACGCGGCGCAGGCGCTCGGCGCCTGAAGCTCAGAACGAGCGCGGCTTCCAGCCGAGCGTGCGGCGCGCGGCTTCGTTCGAGTACTCGAGCGGTCGGCAACGTGCGGCGAGCCGCGCCGGATGCAGCGTTCCCGCGCGCACGCCGAAGAGATTCGCGCTGCTCGCGAGCAGCTTGAGCAGCCCCCAAGGCACCGAAAGCACGATCGGAACGGGCTCGGTCGTGCTCGCGAGCCGCCGCAGGTACTCCGTGCGCGTCGGAGCGCCGTCGTCGATCACGTTGAGCGTGAATCCACCGCGTTCCACCTCCGCCGCGAGCACGAACGCCTCCGCGCAACTCTCGACGTGCACGAGCGGCAACTTCGCCGCGCCCGCGAGCGCGATCCACAGGCGTCGACCGACGGTCGCGCCGAGGTGATAGAACCAGCCGCGCCCCGGCCCCCACACGATGCCCGGCCGCAGGATGCGCGCGTCGAGCCCGGACTCGCGCACGAGCCGCTCCTGCTCGAGCTTGGCCACGATGTACGCCCCACGCGCGTCCGTGTCGCTCTCCAGCGGCGTCGTCTCGTCGAGCCGCTCGCCCGCGCGCAGGTGGTCGTACACCGCGAGCGAACTCGCGAGCACGATCCGCCGCACGTTCGCGCGCGCGAGCGCGTCCAGCAGGT
>JABWBL010000321.1 GCA_013360535.1 Planctomycetaceae bacterium | reverse complement strand
TCGCCCGCGGCCCAGTCGAGCGGGCGCGTCCCGCGCGCCATCTCGCGGCGCAGCTCGAGCGTACGCTCGAGCTTGGGGTGTGCGCGGAAACCATCGGGCAGTCGCGCGAGCGCACCGAGCAGGCGCTCGGCCGTGTCGTGCGTGAGGCCCGTGTCGACGCGTGGCACGCTCGTTTCCGACGAGCCCGCGTAGCCCTTCCAGAACATGCCTTGGCTGTCCTTGGTCGCGACGAACGTCTTCGAGCGCGCGCGCGACAGGTCCTCCTCGAGCTTGCTGCGCCGCTCGCGCGCGATCCCTTCGGCCTCTTCGCGCGTGATGCCGCCGAGCGAGAGCAGGTGGTCGAGGTACCCGTCGGCGACCGGCTTGCGGCGCGCGATCGCTTGGTACAGCAACGGATCGGTGAAGCTCGGCTCGTCGCCCTCGTTGTGGCCGCGGCGGCGGTAGCCGTACATGTCGATCACGACGTCGCGCTTGAACTTCGCGCGGAAGTCGAGCGCCAGCGCGACGACCTGCGCGACCGCCTCGGGATCCTCGCCGTTCACGTGGAAGATCGGGATCTGCAGCATCTTCGCCACGTCCGTGCAGTACGTGGTCGAGCGCGAGTCGCACGTGCCGGTCGTGAAGCCGATCTGGTTGTTGACGATCACGTGCACGGTGCCGCCGGTGCGGTAGGCGCCGAGCTCCGACAGGTTGAGGCTCTCCTGCACGATGCCCTCGCCCGCGAAGGCCGCGTCGCCGTGGATCAGGAGCGCGAGCCCGCGGTCGCCCTTGCGGTCGCCGAAGCGGTCCTGCTTGGCGCGCACGCGGCCCATCGCCACGGGGTTCACGAACTCGAGGTGGCTGGGGTTGAAGCACAGCGACAGGTGCACGAGGTGACCCGACGGCGTGCGGTGCTCCGACGAGAAGCCCTTGTGGTACTTCACGTCGCCGCGGCCCATGTGCAGCTCGGGATCGGTGTCCTCGAACTCGCGGAAGATGTCGGCCGCCGGCTTGCCCATGATGTTGGCGAGCACGTTCAGGCGGCCGCGGTGCGCCATGCCGATCACGACCTCGTCGACCTGCTGCTCGCCGCAGCGCTCGAGCGCGAGGTCGAGCAGCGGGATCAGGCTCTCGCAGCCCTCGAGCGAGAAGCTCTTGGCGCCGAGGAACTTCTTCTGCACGAACTCCTCGAACAGGACCGCGTCGAAGAGCTTGGCGTAGATGCGCACCTGCCGCTCGCGCGAGAGCGCCAGGCGGTTCTCGGTGCCCTCCATGCGCTCCTCGAGCCAGCGCTTCACGCCGAGGTCGTCGATGTGCATGTACTGCACGCCGATCGAGCGGCAGTACGTGTTGCGCATGCGGTCGAGCACCGTGCGCAGCGTCTCGACGCCCGTGCCGTGGAACGTGCGCGCGCTGACCTTGCGGTCGAGGTCCTGGGGCCCGAAGCCGTAGAAGGCGGGCTCGAGCTCCGGATGGGGCGGTCTCGGCAGCCCGAGCGGGTCGATGTCGGCGACGAGGTGCCCACGCACGCGGTAGCTGCGGATCAGCTGGTCGGCGCGGTCCTGCACGTCGGCCGCGCTCGCCTCCGCCTGCTCCTGACGCGAGATGCCGGGCGGGTTGAACAGGCTGCGCCGCGGGAAGTTCGGCCCCAGCGTCGGCGGCCCTGACCACTGCTGCCCACCCTGCGCGTCGAAGTACGCGCGCCAGTCGGCCGTCACGGCCGCCGGATCCTTCAGGTACTCGGAGTACAGACCCTCGACGAAGGCGAGGCTCAGGCTGTGGTGCCAGTTGGACTGCATGGGGTAGCGCTCTTCGACCGCCGCGGGCGCCCCACAAGGTGCCTTCCCGCCCGTTTCGAAGGCCGAACAGGATACCGGACCACCCCCCGGCCCGTCAGGAACGGTGCCCGCGGTCATGGGAGGAGGGAGGAGCAGTTCCCGCAGGTACCCGGCGTCCAGCTCCGCATCCCAGAATCCATTCGAACGAATGGAAAGTTGCTCCGGCGCCGACGCTTTCGCGCCCAATCAGAGAAAAACCATTCGATCGAATGGAAATGGTGTGGCTGGGGTGCCAAGAAGCTCGATAGGATCCCAAAACCATGCGATCGAATGGAAACGGTCGGGCCGAGGCGGGGGCGCAGGCTCTGGGGGGCACGATCCGGGCTCGCCGCAAGGAGCTGGGGCTGGATCAGCTGGAGCTGTGCGATCTGGCCGGTGTCGGGCCGGCCTTCGTGTACGCGCTCGAGAAGGGCAAGCCGACGGTCAGGCTCGACAAGGTCCTGGCGGTCCTCCACGTGCTCGGCCTCGAGCTGCACCTCCGTCCCGGACGGGAGTCGGTGAGCGCGGACGAGCGGTTGGGGGCGCGCAAGCCGTGAACGAGCGCGAACTGGAAGCGCTCGACGTTCACCTCGGCGAGCAGCGTGCCGGAAGGCTCGTGCGGACCGAGCGCGGAGCCCGTTTCGACTACGACTCGGGCTGGGTCGAACGCCACGCCGGAAAACCCGAGCGCGCCATCGCCTGCCGCATGCCGGTGCGGCCGGAACCCTACGACTCGCCGGGAGTGAACCTCCATCCGTTCTTCGCAGGCTTGCTGCCCGAGGGGCTGCGGCTGCGCGCACTGCAAGGCGTGGTGAAGACCTCCGAGGACGACCTCTTCTCGCTGCTCGCGGCGATCGGCGCCGACACGGTGGGGGACGTTTCGGTGACCGAACCCGGAGGGGCACCGGCCGAGCGCGCCGAGGACACGGCGGAGCACCCGTGGAGCCAGCTGCGCTTTCGCGAGCTGCTCGAACGCAGCCTGAGCCCGGCCGGCGTCGCGGCGCACAGCTCCACGGCCGGAATCCAGCCGAAGGTCTCGGCGGCGAGGATCTCGTTCCCGTTGCGACGCAAGCAGGGCGCGACGCACTGCCTGCTCAAGCTTGGCCACCCGGAGTACCCGCGTCTCGTGGAGAACGAAGCGTTCTTCATGGCGGCCGCACGCGACGCGGGCCTTGCCTGCGCGAGGGTCGAGCTCGTCCACGACGCCGACGGTGAAGCTGGGCTGGTCGTCGAGCGTTTCGATCGCGAGCGGGCGGCCGATGGCCGCGTGCAGCGCGTGCACCAGGAAGACGCCTGCCAGCTCCTGAATCGATACCCGGCGGACAAGTACCGCCTGAAACTGCAGGACCTCTTCGATGCGCTCGAGGTCACCTCCGCGCCGCTCGTCTCGCGCCTGCGCCTGCTCGAGCTTCAGGCCTTCTCGTACCTGATCGCCAACGGCGACCTGCACGCCAAGAACGTCAGCGTGCAACGCCGCGCCGGACTCTTCGCGCTCGCGCCGGCCTATGACCTGCTCAGCACGCTGCCCTACGGCGATACGAAGCTCGCACTTCCGCTCGAGGGCCGCGATGAAGGCCTCAACTGGAAGCACTTCGTCGCGTTCGGGGAGCGCAACGGGCTGTCCGCAGCTTCGGTGCGGCGTTCGCTCTCGCGCATCGTCGACGCGCTCGGGCCCATGGCCGCGCGCCTGCCCGAAATCGGGCTCGACGCGCGCAAGACGGCGCATCTCGAGCGCACGTTGCTCGCGCGCCTCGCCGCGCTCGACCCGCGCCGCGGGTGAGCGGGCAGGTGTCGTTAAGGTAGCCGCGAGCGGCGCGCCGTCGACTTACCTGCGACGTGCTCTAGCGAGGCGGGGAGTTGTTGGACGGGTGCGGGGTGACGCCTTGCTCTATCCGACTCGGCAAACAAGTGGCCGACATCCTCGGGTCCGAGGGAACGAGTTTCGCCGCCGATCCCAAGTTCTGGCGATGCGGTTGGATCGAGGCGCGGCGTAGAATCCACGTCGGCGTCGCTGCCCGGTCGTGGCTCTCGCCTGCATGTCCGAACCTTTGCAAGACCAGGAGCGCTACGCGCGGCTCAAGGAGGTCTTCCTCGAGGTCCGCGAATTGGACCTCGATCGGCGCGAGGAACGCCTCGAGCAACTGTGTGAGGGCGACCTCGAGTTGCGCGAGGCGGCGCGCGAGCTTCTGGCGGACGACACGCGGACCGGGCACGAGTTCGAGCGGCTGCTCGCCAGCGTGCTCCCGCGGAAGGCCCCCGAACCGGAGAACCTGCCGCCGCGCATCGGCAAGTACCTGGTCCGCGAGCGACTGGGCCACGGCGGCATGGGGGTCGTGTACCTGGCTGTGCAGGAGGACCTCGGTCGGCTCGTGGCGCTCAAGCTGCTGCGCAGCGACTCGCTGGACGAGGCGGCGCGACAGCGCTTCGTGCGCGAGGCGCGGATGCTCGGTCGGCTGCACCACCCCGGCATCGCCGCGATCTACGAGTCGGGCGTGATCGAGGACGACGTCGGAGCGCGTCCCTGGTTCGCGATGGAATACGTGCGCGGCGAGACGCTGCTCGAGCACGCTCGCGCGCGGCAACTCGGGCTCCGCTCGCGCGTCGAGCTGGTCGCATCCGCCTGCGAGGCGGTCGCCGCGGCGCACCGCGAAGGCGTCGTGCACCGGGACCTGAAGCCGGGCAACATCCTCGTCGACGAGGCAGGTGTCGCGAAGGTGCTCGACTTCGGCGTCGCGCGCGCGCTCGACGACTCGCAGGGGGAAGCCAGCCTGACGCTGAGCGGTCAGGTCGTCGGCACGATCGAGTACATGAGCCCCGAGCAGGCCGGCGGCGAGCGCGCGCACATCGACGCGCGCACCGACGTCTACGCGCTCGGTGTGGTGCTCTATCAGTTGATCAGCGAGAGCCTGCCGCACGACACCCACGGCTTGCTGGCGCACGAGGCGCTGCGGAGGGTGCGCGAGGACGAGCCGACGGCGCTGCGGCTGCGCGCGCCGGGCA
>JABWBL010000320.1 GCA_013360535.1 Planctomycetaceae bacterium | reverse complement strand
GGCGCGCAGCTCGTCGACGGTCTCGCGCACGCCGCGCGGGGCGGCGAGGCGCTCGCGCGCACGCTTCTCGGACTCGCGCGCACGCTTCTCGTCGATCTCCGCCGGCAGCTCGCCGGCCTCGCACACGACCCGCAGGGTGTTGTCCTTGACCTCGGCGAAGCCCGAGGACACGAACAGGCCCTTCTTGGCGCCGTTCTCGACGTAGGAGAGCGGCCCCACGTCGACCGCGGCGACCATGTGGGCGTGCCGCGGGAGCACGCCGATCAGGCCGTCGACGCCAGGGAACTGCACCGAGCTCGCCTGGACGTCGAGCACGATGCTGTCGGGCGTGATGACCCGGAGAGTGAGCGCGCCGGTCATGGCTAGCCCGCCATCGACTTGGCCTTCGCGACGGCGGCTTCGATGTTGCCGACCATGTAGAAGGCCTGCTCGGGCAGCGCGTCGTGCTTGCCCTCGACGATCTCGCGGAAGCCACGGACGGTGTCCTCGCGGGACACGAACACGCCCGGGGTGCCGGTGAACTGCTCGGCGACGAAGAACGGCTGCGACAGGAAGCGCTGGATCTTGCGCGCGCGCGAGACCACGAGCTTGTCCTCGTCGGAGAGTTCCTCGATGCCGAGGATGGCGATGATGTCCTTGAGGTCGTTGTAGCGCTGCAGCACCTGCTGCACCGAGCGCGCGACCTTGTAGTGGTCCTCGCCGACGACCTGCGGGTCGAGCATGCGCGAGGTCGACTTCAGCGGGTCGACCGCGGGGAAGATGCCGAGCTCGGCGATCTTGCGCTCGAGGATGATGGTCGAGTCGAGGTGCGCGAAGGTCGCGACCGGCGCCGGGTCGGTGATGTCGTCGGCGGGCACGTACACGGCCTGCATCGACGTGACCGAGCCGTCCTTGGTCGAGGTGATGCGCTCCTGCAGCGCACCCATCTCGCTCGCCATGGTCGGCTGGTAACCGACGGCGGACGGCATGCGGCCGAGCATGGCCGACACTTCCGAGCCCGCCTGCACGAAGCGGAAGATGTTGTCGACGAAGAGCAGCACGTCCGACTTGCGCACGTCGCGGAAGTACTCGGCCATGGTGAGGCCAGAGAGCGCGACGCGCAGGCGCGCACCGGGCGGCTCGTTCATCTGGCCGAACACGAGCACGGCGTTGTCGATGACCGACTGCTGCTTGCCGTCGGGCGTCTTGTACGTGGCTTCGGTCATCTCGAGCCACAGGTCGTTGCCCTCGCGGGTGCGCTCGCCGACGCCGCAGAACACGCTGAAGCCGCCCTTCTCGACGGCGGTGATGCGGATCAGCTCCTGGATGAGCACGGTCTTGCCGACGCCCGCGCCCCCGAAGAGGCCGATCTTGCCGCCCTTCGCGAAGGGGCACAGCAGGTCGACGACCTTGAGGCCGGTCTCGAACACCTGGCTGATCGCCTCCTGGCGCTCGAAGCTCGGCGCCGGGCGGTGGATCGGCCAGTATTCCTTGGCGTCGACCGAGCCGCGCGTGCCCTGGTCGAGCGCCTGACCGAGCAGGTTGAAGATGCGGCCCTTGCAGGCGTCACCGACCGGCACCTTGATCGGCGCGCCGGTGTCGATGGCCTTCATGCCGCGGCGGCAGCCGTCGGTGGAGGCCATGGCGACGCAGCGAGCGACGTCGTTGCCGAGGTGCTGGGCGACCTCGAGCATCATGTCGATGCCGGCCTTCTGGTCCTGCACGAGGATGGCGCTGTAGATCGCCGGCAGCTTGCCCGGGGGGAAGCGCACGTCGACGACGGCCCCGAAGATCTGGGCGACGGAACCGATGTTTTGGGTGGCGGTCGTGGTCATGGTCGGGTCTCGCGGGGATCTGTTCCCTGATGGATCGCGGGTGGCTCTTACTTGCCGCGCAGCGCTTCCGCGCCGCCGACGATGTCGAGCAGGTCCTTGGTGATGCCTTCCTGGCGCTTGCGGTTGTAGACCCCCTTCAGGAGAGCCTGCATGTCGGTCGCGGCGTCGGTGGCGTTCTTCATCGCCATGCGGCGACTGGCGTACTCGGAGGTGATCGACTCGAGCAGCGCGTTGTGGATGCGCGTCTCGAGGTAGCGCGGCACGAGCTTGTCGAGCAGGTGCTCGACCGAAGGCTCGAGGATCACGTCGCTGTCGGCGCCTTCGGCGGCGCCGGCGCTCCCGGCCTGGGCCTCGACCGGCAGGAACGGCAGCGTCGTCGGCACGTACTTCGCCATCGACTCGAAGGCGGTGTAGTGCACGAGCACCTCGCGGTACTGGCCCGAAAGGAACGCGTCCGTCATGGTCTTGGCGACGAACTTCGCGAGGCGGTAGTCGACCTTCTCGAGCGGCGGGTCGACGAAGTAGCGCTCGATGGGCAACCCGCGCTTCTGCAGGTACTGGTAGGCGCGCTTGCCGAACACGAAGAAGCGCACCTTCTTGTCGCCGTTTGCGGCGAGCCAGCGCTCGAGCGAGGCGAAGAGCTGCGAGTTGTAGGCGCCGCACAGGCCGCGGTCGGAGCCGACGAGCAGCACCGCGGTCTCGTCACCGGCGCCCGGACGGAAGACCGGGCGTTCGGCGAGCTTGTCCCCCATCGAGGCGGCGAGCCGCCCGAGGAGCTGCGCGATCTCGCGCGCGTAGGGGCGCGACGAGACGGCGCTGTCCTGGAAACGGCGCAGCTTCGTCGTCGCGACCATTTCCATGGCGCGCGTGATCTGCTTGATGTTGCCCACGGACTTGATCCGTGAGCGCAAGTCGCGAAGGGAAGCCACGGGTCAGCTCTTGAGCTGGGCCTTGACGGTCGCGATCGCCTTGTCGAGCTTCGCCTTCGACGCGTCGGAGAGCGCCTTGGTCTCGCGGATCTCCTTGCCGACCTCGGGGTGCGTGTCGGTCATGTAGTTGAGCAGCGCCTTTTCGAACTGCCCGACCTTCGCCGTCGGGAAGTCGTCGAGCTGGCCCGAGGTGCCGGCGTGGATCAGCATGATCTGGTTCTCGACCGTCACGGGCACGTACTGGCCCTGCTTGAGGATCTCGACCAGCTTCTCGCCGCGCGTCAGCGCCGCCTGCGTCGACTTGTCGAGGTCGGAACCGAACTGCGCGAAGGCCTGCAGCTCGCGGTACTGGGCGAGGTTGATGCGCAGGCCGCCGGCGATCTTCTTCATCGCGCCGATCTGGGCCGAGCCGCCGACGCGCGAGACCGAGATGCCGACGTTCACCGCCGGGCGGACGCCGGAGTTGAACAGGTTCGACTCGAGGAAGATCTGGCCGTCGGTGATCGAGATGACGTTGGTCGGGATGTAGGCCGACACGTCACCTTCCTGCGTCTCGACGACCGGCAGCGCCGTGATCGAGCCGCCACCCGCCTTGTAGCGCGGGTTGATCTTGGGCGCGTCCTTGGAGAGCTTCGCCGCGCGCTCGAGCAGGCGGCTGTGCAGGTTGAACACGTCGCCGGGGAACGCCTCGCGGCCCGGGGGGCGGCGCAGCAGCAGCATGACCTGGCGGTACGCGAGCGCCTGCTTGTACAGGTCGTCGTACATGATCACGACGTGGCGGCCCTCGTCGCGGAAGCGCTCGCCCATCGTGCAGCCCGCGTAGGCCGCGAGGTACTGCATCGAGGCCTCTTCCATCGCGCTCGCCGAGACGACGATCGTGTACGCCATGGCGCCGGCCTTCTCGAGGCGGCGCACGACGTCGACGACGGTCGACTGCTTCTGGCCCATCGCGACGTAGATGCACAGCACCTGCTCGGGGTTCTTCGGATCGCCCCCGCCGGTGGTCTTCTGGTTCAGGATCGTGTCGATCAGGAGCGCCGTCTTGCCGGTCTGGCGGTCGCCGATGATCAGCTCGCGCTGGCCGCGGCCGATCGGGATCATGGCGTCGATGGCCTTGATGCCGGTCTGGAGCGGCTGCTTGACGGGCTCGCGCTCGACGACGTTCGGCGCCGGCTGCTCGATCGGCAGGTAGTCGGACGGCGTCACCGCCAGCGGGCCCTTGCCATCGAGCGGGTCGCCGAGCGCGTTGACGACGCGCCCGAGCAGCGACGGACCCGTCGGCACCGAGATGATGCGTCCCGTGGTGCGCACCATGTCGCCTTCGCGGATCTTGGTCGCGTCGCCGAGGAGCACGCAGCCGACGTTGTCCTCCTCGAGGGAGAGCGCCACGCCGCGGACGCCGCCGGGGAACTCGACGAGCTCGTTCATCATGCAGTCATCGAGACCGTACACGCGGGCGACACCGTCGCCCACCGACAGCACGGTGCCGACCGACTGCAGCGTGGTCTCGCCCTTGTACGACTCGATCTCCTTCTTGAGGACCGAGGTCACTTCAGCGGGTCGCAGTTCCATGTCTTGCTTCTTCGTTCGCTTCTGCGCGATGCGGGAGGGATGCGGAATGAAAGGCGTCGGGAGGTTCGTTCGGGCCGAGGCCTAGACGCGCGCCGTGCGCAGGCGGCGTTCGAGGCTCTCGAGCCGGCCGGAGGCCGACTGATCGATCAGGCGGTTGTCGACGAACACGCGCACCCCGGCGATCAGGTCCGGGTTGGTGCGCTGCTCCAGGAGCACGTCCTTGCCGATCACGGCCTTGACGGACACCTGCAACTCGGCGAGCTCGCCCTGGCCCAGCGGGCGCGGGCTCTCGACGATGCCCTCGACCGCACCGCGGTCGGCGAGCGCGCAACGCCGGAACGCGTCCGGCAGGTCGCGCAGGACCTCGAGCCGCCGCTTGTCGGCGAGCAGCTTGAGGAAGTTGGAGAACAGCGGGCTCGCCTTCGACGCGAGGGCGTCGACGCGCTTGCGGCGCTCGGCCTCGCCGACGCGCGCGTCGAAGAGGTCACCC
>JABWBL010000319.1 GCA_013360535.1 Planctomycetaceae bacterium | reverse complement strand
CTCGCGAGCGAGTCCGGGGCTGCTCCCCACGTCGCGCTGCGTGCTGCGGTCGAGCCCGAGTGCGCGCCGTGTTTCGCCCGCCGCTGCACCCACCGCGAGGGCCCCGTGTGCATGGCGCAGATCGACTCCGACCGGGTGCGCATGGCGCTCGCGGCGCCTGCACGCACATAATCTTCGCCCCATGCGAATGTGGCACTACTTCCTGGGCGGAGCGCTGGTGCTCGCCCCGGCCCTGATCGGCACGCTGCTCTTCGGCCTCGCCTTCGACGGCTCGAAGAAGCACCTGTGGGCCGGCCTCCTGACCGCGATCCTCGGCGTCGGCCTGCACACGCTCGTGATCCTGTTCATGCTCGTCACCGGCCGTGTCCTGCGCGAGGCCATCCGCGCGCGCCGCCTGCCCGAGCAGTTCCTGGTCGACCTCAACGACTTCTTCTCGCGCAAGCGCGCCTATCCGCTCGCGGGCCTCGGCGCCGCCTCGATCGTCGCCGCGGGCGTGCTCGGCTACAGCTCGCGCGGCTTCGGCATCTCGCCCGTCTGGCACTGGGTCGTCGGCCTCGGCGCCGTGCTGCTCAACCTGTGGGCGCTGCAGGAGGAGTACAAGGTGCTGCGCGAGAACCAGCGCCTCGTCGACCGCGCCGCCGCCGAGCTCGACGCCCTCGACCGCGCGCAGGAAGCCGCCGGCATCCCGCTCCCTCCCGAGCCTCCGCCGGCTCCGTTGCTCTCGCTGCGCAACGGGCTCACGCTGCTGATCGCGCCCTGGCTGCCCTACTTCTACTGGACGCTCGTCGTGTGGCGCGGCGACTTCTCGCACACGAGCCTCCACCCGTGGGTCGAGATCTCGGTCGTTGGCCTGTTCGTCACCGTTCTCGCGCTGAAGGGCGAGCCAACACGGGGCGCGGAGCGGAGCGAGGCGAACTAAGGCTTCGCGAGCTGCGCCCGCAGCGCGTCGGCCTGGGAAGCCGCGTCGCGGAACTCGGGGTAGACGAGGAGCACCTGCTCGAGCAGCTGCAGCTTCTGCGCGGCGTCCGAGGTGGTCTGCGCGCGGGCGTAGGCCGACTCGGCCTTGGAGACGAGGTCGACGAGCGTGTCGCGGCGAGCGAGCGCGTCCTGGAAGTAACCCTGCCCCGACGCGTCGATCAGCGCCGTGTAGAGCCCGATCGCGTCCTCGTAGCGGTGGTCGACCTCGACCGCGCGTGCGGCCTCGTAGTCGACCATCAGGCGCGCGTCCTTGAGGCGCGCACGTTCAGTGTCGAAGGCCTCCGTCTGGCGCTGCGTGAGCGCGGCGCCTTCGTCGAGCGCCTTGGTGGCCTCGGTGAACTGGCGGCGCAGGATGCGGTTCTCGCACTCGCGCAGGAACTCGGCGGCCTTCTCCTCGCGCTGGGCGCGCTCGAAGCCCTCCTTGGCGAGCTTGTGATCGGCGTCGAACAGCAGCGCGAGGCGGTACTCGTTGCGCGCGGCGGCGAACTGGCCGGCGTCCTCGAGCTCGGTCGCCTGCAGCACGCGCTCCTCGGCGCGCAGGGTGTCGGCCTGCGCGCGGCGGCGCTTGGCGCGCTCGTTGTCGTCGTCGTACTTGCCCGTGGCAGAGAAGTGGTGCACCGCCTGGTCGAGGAAGAATTCCTGCATCGCCTCGAGACCGGTCTGGAAGTACTTCTCCCCCATCCCGCGGCGGTAGTTGAGCTGGATCAGGACGCGCCCGAGGCCGTTCTTCGCGCGCGAGTCGTCCGGCCGGTAGGTCAGCGCCATCTCGTAGCTCTCCGAGGCCTTCGGCAGCTCGTCGTTGGCGTGGTACTCGACCGCCCGCGCGACCCACTTGTCGGCGAGCTTGGTCAGCGAGGCCTCGCGCCAGTCGACGACCTGCTCGACGTCCGGTGCGATCGCGTGCGCCTGCTCGAACTTCGCCAGCGCCTCCTCGTCCTTGCGCTCGAAGCTCAGGCGGCGGCCTTCCTCGAGCAGCAGCGCGACCGACGCGAGGCGCCACTCTTCGCGCGCCTTGGCGTCGTCGGGGTAGCGCTCGCAGCGCTTGGCCGCGACCTGCACCGCGCGCGCGTATTCGCCGCTGCGCACGAGTTCGTTGACGTCGCTGCTCTCCCGACCGGAGCCGGTCGAGGAACAGGCGGCGGCGAGGGCGAGCGTGAGGGCGAGGAGCGGGACCGTCGTACGGGACATCGCGGAGGGTGTGTCGGAGGCCATGGCAGGGCGCGCTGGAGCATGCGGATCGACGAACGGGGCCGCCATTCCTTCCCGCGAGCTGCGCTCCGCCGCCACGCCGAAAGGCAGTCGTAAGTCGTTTTCAGTCATTGGTTTACGTCCTGGCGCTCTCGCTCAGGGCCGCACCGGCGCTGCCGAACAGCAGCACCGGGGCCCAGCTCGACCACAGGGGCGACAGGCTGCCCTCCATGCCGAGCGAGCGGAAGATGAAGTCGGCCGAGAAGTACACGATGCAGGCGAGGCTCGCGCCGACGAGGCCCTCGACGCTCTTGCCGCGCTCGCGCCCGAGCAGGAACGGCAGCGTGATCAGGAGCATCACGAGGTTCGAGAGCGGGAACGTCAGGTGGTACTGGAACAGCGTCTGGTACTCGAGGTTGGTCGGGTCGCGGCTGGCGAGGTGCTCGAGCTCGCTGAAGGAGAGCTCCATCGGCACCGCGGCGCCCTTCTTCGCGAGCAGCACGTCCGCCGGCCCGAAGTCGACGAGCTCGAGCCACGTCAGGTCGCGCGAGCTCGCGGTGTCGCCCGTCGTCTCGCGCAGGTGCCCCTTCTCGAGCCGCCAGGCGGGCTTGCCCGAAGGATGGTGGTCGTACCACGCGCGGCTCGCCGTGATGAAGAGCAGCGAGCTGCCCCTCCGACCGATGACCTGCAGGTCGTCGATGCGGCTCTCGCCCGGATGGAACTCCTTGATGATCACGATGTTGCCGGCGAGGTCGCGCAGGCGCACGTCCTCGACGATGCGTTCGAGCCGGTGCTTGTCGAGCAAGTCCTTCAGCGCGTCACGCTGCTGGCCGATCGCATCGGTGGCGCCCTCGCGCAGCGCGAACATCCCTCCCGCGACGACCAGCGCGCCGACGTAGAGCGGCGCGAGCACACGCTGCGCGCTCACGCCCGCGTTGAGGCAGGCGACGAGCTCGTTGTAGCGGTTGAGCTTCGACAGCGTGAACAACCCCGCCGCCGTCGTCACGAACGGCGCGACCTGCAGGTACAGGAACGGAGTGTTGAGCGCGTAGAAGCGCAGGATCAGGCCCAGCGACGCGCTCGAGCCGTCGTCCCACGTCTCGAAGTAGCGCAGGTTCGACGCGACGTCGATGATCATCGCAAGCCCGACGATCAGGAGCAGCGCGGTCGCGTAGGCGCCGACGAACAGGCCGCCGACGTAGCGGTCCATCCTGCCTCCGAGCTCGAGTCCTCCGACGCGCATCGTGGTCAGCTCGTCAGCGCCGCAACGCTCGCCAGGTGAAGAACACGCCGATCAAGGTGCCGAGCAACGTCGCTCCCCAGGCCGCCGCCCACTCGGGCACGACCGCGGAGTTCGCCAGCACCTTCCCCATGCGCATCGAGATCAAGTAGTAGGCGAGCGCGTAGGCAATCGCCGCCGCGAGAGCCGCGAGCTGCGAGCCGCGCCGCAGCACGAGACCTGTCGGAAGCCCGAGCAGCAGGAACATCGGGCAGACGAGCAGCAGGGCCGAGCGCGAGTGCAGCTCGTAGGCCGCGGCGCGCAGGTCCTTGAACGGGATGATGCCGTCGGAGTGCGACAGCCCCGCGAGCGCCGCCTCGCCGTCGCGCGCCACCAGCCCGCGCGTGTGGTCGAGGCGTTCGGAGAGCACCGCGCTGGTCTGGAAGCGCCAGGACGCGCGGTTCTTGGCGTCCGTGGAGAAGTACTCGTCGAGGTCGTACTGCGCAGAGGCACGCCCCACGCGCGTGTCGAAGCGCTCGTCCGCCCAGCGCGGCTCGGCCATCTCGACGGTCAGGATCGAGCCGTCGACCACGATCTGCACCGCCTGCGCGAAGATCGTCTGGGCCGGCTTCTCACCCGAAGGCGGCAGGTGCAGGAACACCTGCCGGAACAGGTTGCGGTCGTCGGGATCGCGCTCGAGCGCCGACAGGTAGAAGTCGCCAAAGCGCAGCTCCGTCCGCCCGGGATTGAGCGACTTGAGCAGCTGCATCGCCGAGTTCTTGCCGTAGTTCTTCTTCTGGTAGTTGAGCGACGGCGAGACGTTCGTGGAGAGGAAGTACAGGCCGCCCGAGAGCACCAGCGCCACCCACAGGGCGGGCCGCGCGAGGCGCAGCGGGTGGATGCCGGCCATCAGCATCGCGGTCCATTCGTTGTCCGCCGCGAGCCGCCCGTAGGACGACACGACCGCGAGCAGGAACCCCAGCGGCAGCAGGTACGGCGCGAGCTCGAGCATCAGGATCGGCACGTAGCCGAGCACCGCCGCCATGCCGACGCCCGCGACCTTGTGCACCGCGTGCACGAGCACGCACGGCACCGCGACCAGCGCCATGCCGCCACACGCGAACACGAGGCCCCCGATCAGGCGGCGCAGCAGGTACAGCTCGAGCGTCACGCGCCGAATGCTAGGTCCTGCCCCGAACGCTTGGAAGCACGGCGACCGTTCGAGCCCGGTGAGCCCGACTTGCGCGGCGTTTTCCGCGTGAGCTTCAACCGTTCCTCCGCTTTGCCTACGATCGCGGGCCACTTGCTCGAGAAGGTGCTCAAGGAAGGCGAGCGGCGCAGTGTCCGGCTCGAGCGCGACGCCGCAGGCGAGCGCACGGTCGTCAAGCGCTTCAGCGCGCGCTCGCTCGCCGCGGCGACGCTCGATCGCG
>JABWBL010000318.1 GCA_013360535.1 Planctomycetaceae bacterium | reverse complement strand
CCGCGGTGCCGTCGCCGGACGAGCCGATCACGCGCAATCCGGCGCCGGGAGCCGGGAACTTTCCGCCGACGGCCGTGCCCGACGTCAAGCCGCCGCCGGCGCCCGCGCGCATCGACAAGACCTACTTGCACCCCAACGGCTCGAAGGCGGGCGAAGGGGAGATGAAGAACGGGCGCCGCGAGGGGCCGTGGATCCTCTACTACCAGGACGGCAAGCGCCGCGCCGCGGGCTCGTTCCGCAACTACGAGTACGACGGCGAGTGGGTCTTCTACCACCCGGGCATCGAGCTGCCGTCGCGCGCGGGGCGTTACGTCGCGGGCAAGCGCGAGGGCCTGTGGCGGCGCTGGAATCCGACCGGTGTCCTGCTCGACGAGGTCGTGTACGCCGCGGACCTGCCCGTCGGCGAGTCGCGCGAGTACTACCTCGAGGGGACGCTGCGTTCGATCGGCAACTTCGTCGACGGCTCGCGCGACGGCCTGTGGCGCGTCTACCACCCCGACGGCAAGACGGTCTACCAGGAGGGCAGTTACTACCGCGGCATGCAGCAGGGGCCGTGGCTGTACTTCCATGCCAACGGCGCGCGCTTTCAGGAAGGCTCCTACCACCTCGGCCTGCAGGTCGGGCGCTGGACCACGTGGCACGACAACGGCCAGATGCAGTCGGCGGGCATGTTCGAGGCCGGCCTGCAGACGGGCGTGTGGACCAAGTGGCACCGCAACGGCGAGAAGGAGTTCGAGGGCGGCTGGGACGCGGGCAAGGAGCAGGGCCCGTGGAAGCGCTGGCACGACAACGGGCAGGTCTCGGCCGAAGGCAACTACGACCAGGGCAACCTGATCGGCACGTGGGTCACCTACCACAAGAACGGTCAGAAGTGGCGCGTCGAGAGCTTCCGCGACGGCAAGCTCGACGGGCCGTACCGCACGTGGTGGGAGAGCGGGCAGAAGCGCGAGGAAGGTGACTACGCCGCCGGCAAGCGCGAGGGCCCGTGGCGCGCGTGGAACGAGGACGGAACGCCGGATGAAGTGCTCTCGGGCAACTTCCACAACGACCGCAAGCAGAAGTAGGAACGCGCGCCCATGAACACCAGCATCCTCGCCGCGCTCGCGCTCGTCGCGACCCCGGCCCTCGCCCTCGCGGGCGACAAGTTCGAGTTCCGTGCCGAAGCCGGCGTGCGTGTGCTCAAGACCGCGACGGTCGTGCACGAGTTGCGCATCGACGACATGGGGCAGAGCACCGGCGACCTGCCGTTCGTCTCCGACGGACGCGGCGGCTGGGTGAGCGTCACGCAGCGCCTGCAGTTCCTCGACGAGTACACCGAGGCGTCGACGGGCCTTCCGCGCGCGTTCAAGCGCGCGGTGCGCGAGGCGAACCTGACGGGCAAGTCGAGCCTGACGACGGCCATGGGCGAGTCGCGGCCGGAGGGCAGCCGCATGTCGTCGGCGCTGCAGCGCCAGATCCTCGAGTTCCGCTGGGTGGACGAGGAGCGGGACTGGTCGCGCTGCTACGAGAAGGTCGATGCCGAGGAGAGCCTGCTGCGCGAGCTGCGCGGCGAGTTCGAGCTGCTCCCGCTGCTGCCGACGGGCGAGGTCGAGCCGGGCGCGACGTGGACGATCGACCTCGCGCGCTTCCGGGACGTGCTCTGCCCGGGCGGCAACCTGCAGCTGATCCCCGAGGGCGGCTCGCTGTTCGGGCGCACGCTGAAGGTCGGCGTCGGCGGAGACTTCGCCGACCACTACCAGCCCGTCGGCGGCGAGATCAAGGCGACCTACAAGGGGCGGCGCGCCGTGCAGACCGGCGAGGGCCAGCCCGCGCCGCAGGTGCAGGCCGGCGTGATCGCGCTCGAGCTCCACCTCGTCAGCCTGACCGACCGCAAGCAGCTCTACCGCAGCGCGATGCCGCCCAACGAGCGCCGCGAGAACGCGAAGGTCGAGAGCGTGCCGCTCGAGTACACGCTGGCGGGCACGGGCGAGCTCCTCTGGGACCTCGACCACGGCCGCGCGCTGTCGTTCCGGCTCGAGGGGCAGGAGGGCTACGTTTCGACGGTCAACAAGACCCGCTACAACACGGCCAAGCCCGAGCCCTACTCGCAGCGCACGACGCTCAGCGGCCCGCTGAAGATCGCGATCGACTTCACCGACGGCACGAACGTCGAGCTCCTGCCGGAGAAGGTCAACCCGCGCGCCGACTCGCAGCGCCGCGACAAGTAGCGCGCAGCGTCGAGCGCACCGGCGGGCCGTGGGGGACTTTTGCCTCCGCGGCCCGCGCACTATCTTCTTCGCCCCCGCAGCACGGTGCGGGCCTCTCTCGCAGCTCAGGAGACGACCATGACGCAACGACCCGAAACGCACGTGTTCCAGGCCGAAGTCAAGGAACTGCTCGGCCTGATGATCCACTCGCTCTACTCGCACAAGGAGATCTTCCTGCGCGAGCTGATCTCGAACGCCAGCGACGCGCTCGACAAGCTGCGCTTCGAGGCGCTCACCAAGCCGGAGCTCGCGGCCGGCGGCGACGAGCTGTGCATCCGGCTCGACGTCGACCCGGCGACCCGGCGCGTGGTGATCGTCGACAACGGCATCGGCATGACGCGCGAGGAAGTGGTCGAGAACCTCGGCACGATCGCGCGCTCCGGCACGCGGCGCTTCCTCGAGGCGCTGCGCGAGAAGGGCTCGCAGAGCCCGGAACTGATCGGCCAGTTCGGCGTCGGCTTCTACTCGAGCTTCATGGTCGCCGAGCAGATCGTGGTCGAGACGCGCAAGGCCGGCACCGACGGAGGCGTGCGCTGGAGCTCACGCGGCGACGGCGAGTTCACGCTCGAGGAGACGAGCGGCCTCGAACGCGGCACGCGCATCACGCTCGACCTCAAGCCGCTGCCGCAGGGCGAGGACGACGCGCAGGACTTTGCCGACGCGCAGGTGCTGCGCGAGCTGGTCGCCAAGTACTCGGACTTCGTCGAGTGGCCGATCCTGATGCCGTCCGAGCGCCTTCCCGACGAGCGCGTGCTGCGCCGCCGTCCGGGGCCGGGCGGGGTCGAAGTGGTCGAGCTCAACTCGAAGAAGCCGCTGTGGTCTCGCTCCAAGGAAGAGATCAAGCCCGAGGAGTACGCGCAGTTCTACCACCACCTCGCGCACGACTTCGCCGACCCGCTCGAGACCGTGCACTTCCGCAACGAGGGTTCGAACGAATACACCGCGCTGCTGTACGTGCCCGGCGCGCGTCCGTTCGACCTGTTCGAGCCCGGTCGCGACAAGGCGCAGGTGGCGCTGTACGTGCGCCGCGTGTTCGTGATGGGAGAGTGCGAGGAGTTGCTGCCGCCGTGGCTGCGTTTCGTGCGCGGCGTCGTCGACAGCTCCGACCTGCCGCTCAACGTCAGCCGCGAGATCCTGCAGCAGAACCGCACGCTGGTGCAGATCAGGAAGCGTTGCACGACCAAGGTGCTCGACGCGCTCGGCGCCATGCGCGACAACCGCCGCGCGGACTACGAGAAGTTCTGGGCGGCCTTCGGGACCGTGCTCAAGGAAGGCCTCGTGATGGAGCGCGAGCGCACCGAGGAGCTGGCCGGCCTGTGCCTGTTCCCGACGACGAAGGACGGCGCGCTGGTGACGCTCGACGAGCTGATCGCGCGCGCCCCCAAGGACGAGGACACGCTCTACACGATCCTCGGCTCCGATCTCGAGACCGTGCGGCGCTCGCCGCACCTCGAGGCGCTCGCGGCCAAGGGCGGCGAGGCGCTGTGCTTCTCCGATCCGATCGACGAGTGGGTGCGCGATGCGCTGCGCGAGTACAAGGGCAAGAAGCTCGTGGCGCTCGAGCGGGGTGAGGCCGACTTCGGCGGCGCCGCCGAGAAGGAGCAGCGCGAGACGATGGAGCGCGACTACCGCGGCGTGCTCGAGCGCATCGAGCAGGGCCTCACCGGCTCCGTCGAGCGCGTGCGCTTCTCGACGCGCCTCAAGGACAGTCCGGCGGTGCTCGTCGACTCCGCCGACGCGCCCGGCCCGCACTACGAGCGCATGCTGCGCCAGACCGGCAGGCCCGTGCCGCCGCGCAAGCGTGTGCTCGAGCTCAACGCCGACCATCCGCTCACCTCGAAGCTAAAGTCGTTGTTCGAGGCCGATGCGCAGTCGACCAAGCTCAAGGATTGGGCGGACCTGCTCTATGGTCAGGCGCTGCTCGCCGAGGGCTCACCGCTCCCGGACGCGCCGCGCTTCTCGAAGCTCGTCAGCGACCTGATGCTTGCGACCGCCAAGTAGTCGTGTCGGGCCGGCCGTGCCGTGCTCGTTCGCTCACAAGTTGCGGCGGACGAGCACCGGCACGCGGGCCTCGCGCAGGACGTCGCCGGCGACCGAGCCCATGAAGGCGCTGGCGAGCGCGTGGCGCCCGTGCGTGCCCATCACGATCAGCTCGAACTCGGACTGGGCCGCGAGGATGTCGGCGGCGGGGCTGCCTTCGGAGAAGCGGCGCGAGTGGGGGACGGAGCCGAAGTCGAAGGAGCCGAGCAGCGCGTCGAACTCGCGCTCGGCGGAGTCGCGCGCCTCGTCGACGAAGCTCGCGGGGAACTGCAGCGGATAGCCGAGCACGTAACCGAGCTCGGGGCGCACGAAGGAGTGCATCACGCACAACGAGGCGCCACAGGCGCGTGCGACGTCGCGGGCGAGCTCGAGCACGGCGCGCGAGGAAGGTCCGAGGTCGAGCGGGCACAGCACCTGGCGGATCGGCAGCGGCGGACCGGCCTGCACCCAGATCGGGCAGGGCGCGCGCACGATCACCTCGCGCACGACGTCGCCGAACTCGAACGGCCCGCGCTTTTGGTGGCGACCGA
>JABWBL010000317.1 GCA_013360535.1 Planctomycetaceae bacterium | reverse complement strand
CTCCGCCAGGTCCTCGTCGACGGGCACCGGCCCGACCGTGAACTCGAGCCCGGCCGCGCCGAGCAGCTCACGCCGCCGCGGCGAAGCCGAGGCGAGCAGCACACGTGCCTTGACCACGGAGCGCCTAGCGCTTCTTGGCCTTCTTCTTCGCGGGCGCCGGCTTCTTCGCCGCCGCCTTCTTGGCCAGCGCGGCCTTCTTCGCCGCCGCAGCCGCCTTGTCGGCCGCCGCCTTCTCCTTGGCCTTCTTCAGCGCGAGCGCCTTGCGCTCGGCTTCCTTCTGCTTTTCGAGCGCCTTCTTCTCGGCGAGCTTCTTCGCTTCCGCCTTCTTGCGCTCGGCATCCTTCGCGGCCGCCTCCGCCTTGCGCTTGGCTTCGGCCGCGGCCGCCAGCTTGCGCTGCTCGGCTTCCTTCTTCTGGCGCAGGCGATCCGCCTCGGCCTTCGCCTTGGCATCCGCCGCCGCCTTGAGCTTGGCCTGCTTCTCGGCCTCGACCGCGCGCTTCTTCTCGGCGATCTTTCCGAGCCGCGCCGCTTCCTTGGCGCGCTTCTCGGCCTCGAGCGCGTCCTTCTTCTTGCGCTTCTCGTCTTCCTTGCGGCGCTTCTCGTCTTCCTTCTTCTGGATCACCGCGAGGCGCGCTTCCTCGCGCACGCGCATCTGTTCCTGACGTTCCTGCTGGACCTTCCAGTCCTTGTACGCCTTCTTGCCGAACTTGCAGTCGTCGACGAGCACGCACTCGTGGCAGATCGGCTTGCGCGCGTCGCACCAGCGCGAGGCGACCTCACCGAAACGCACGGCGAAATCGAGCTCCTGGCCCTTGGGCACGATCGGCTCGATCGCCGCTCGCGCCTTCTTCGGGCTCGCAGTGCGCGACGCCAGTCCGAGGCGGTCGAGCACACGCATCAACGCCGGCGTCACCGGCAGCTCGTGGTTCGAGGCGAGCCACAGGAGGTAGTGCGCCGTCCCCATGCCGATGAACGGCAGGATCGAGACGAAGCGCTGCGCGCCCTGCGAGTCGTCGCGCAGGAACTCCAGCTCCATGCCGTGGCTGCGCTGGAAGACTTCCTGCAGGTACTCGCGGATGTCGAGCGCGACCACGCGCGTCTGGTCCCCGAGGTCGAGGAACTGCCCGATCTCCTGCGACTGCGAGATGCGCAGCTCGTTCCAGTCCTTGTAGGCCGCGCGCAGGCGCTGGATCGTGTCGAGCGCCTGCTCGGGGCGGAGGCGGCGCAGCAGGATCGCGTAGAGGCCCTGCTCGAGCAGGTTGGCCTCCGGCAACGGCTGCGGCAGCGGGTGCTGGGGCTGGATCTTCGCGAGGAGCTTGGCGGTGATATCGGTCTTCTTGGACACGCGGCAGCTCTCCGGAGGAGCGGGGACGGTCGAAGCGAACGGGAGACGTGGAGCGCAAGTCGGGCGAGGCCTGACGGTCGCGGCGGCAGGCACGCAGGAGCCCTGTCCGCACCGGCGCCGCGGGCGTGAACCTCACGCGGCGGCGCCGAGCCAAGCCAAGCCAAGCCAAGTCAAAACGAGGCGCGCGGCCTTTCGCCGCGCGCCGCTGGATCACTTCTTCTTCTCTTCCACCTTCGGCTTGCGGCGGTGCGCCGGGCGGGCGGCCTTGCGCTCCGCGCGCAGCTTCTTGGCGGCGGAGCGGCGCTTGGCGGTCGCCGTCGGCTTCTTGCGGCCGTCGCGGTCGCGCGCCGGCTTGGCGGTGATGCCTTCGATGACCTTGGCCTTGCGGAACAGCGACGCAATGGTGTCGGACAGGATCGCGCCCTGCTTCATCCAGTGCTGGGCACGTTCCTTGTCGATCGCCAGACGCTTTTCCGGCGTCGCGGCGCGCGGGTCGTAGAACCCGAGGTTCTCCAGCGAGCGACCGTCGCGCGCGCTGCGCGTCTCGGTCACGTGGATGCGGTAGGAGGGGAGGTTCTTGCGACCTTCGCGCTTGAGGCGGATGGAAACGGACATGAGTGTTGGGCTTCGTTCGTCCAGAATTGGAGGGCGCAGAGTCTAGGGAGCCGCTCGCCCCGGGGCAAGCGCCATCCCCGAAGCTCTCGCCGGGGAATCAGCGACGCTTCTTGCGCTTGTCCTTCTTGCGCTTGGAACCGGACTGGCGGGTGGGCGAGCTCCCCATCGGGCGCCCGGGCAGGCCAAGACCGCCGCCGGGGGCGCCCATGCCGGGCATCCCACCCCCACGCGCGGCCCCGCCGAACAGGCTTCCCAGCCCTCCGAGCCCGCCCATGCCACCGCCGAGGCCGAACAGCCCGCCGCCCGTGTCCTTGGCCGCGAGCTCCCCCGTCGGCGACATCGAACGCAGCGACTCTTCCTTGGCCTTGGCACCGAGCCTGGCCCCGAGCCCCATGCGGTTCATCTCCTTCATCATGCGCTTCATGCCCTGATGGGCCTTGAGCAGCTCCCCCACCGCGTTGGGGTCCTGCCCAGCACCGCGTGCGATGCGGCGGCGGCGCGACATGTCGATGATCTCCGGCCGCAGGCGCTCCTTGCGCGTCATCGACGTGAAGAGCGCCTCCATGCGCGTGAACTTCTTCTCGTCGACGAGCTTGTCGAGGTCGCCGAGCTGGCTCATGCCCGGCATCATCGCGAGCACCTTCTTCAAGGGGCCCATGCGCTTGATCATGCGCAGCTGCGCGAGCATGTCCTCGAGCGTGAAATCGCCGAGGACCATCTTCTCGAAGCTCGCCTGCGCCTCCTCCTCGGAGATCTTCGTCGCCGCCGTCTCGACGAGGCCGACGACGTCGCCCATCCCGAGGATGCGGCCCGCCATGCGGCGCGCGTGGAACGTGTCGAGGTCGTCGATCTTCTCGCCGACGCCCGCGAACAGGATCGGACGCCCGACCACGCCCTGGATCGAGAGCGCCGCGCCACCGCGGGCGTCGCCGTCGAGCTTGGTCATCACGACGCCGGTCAGCGCGAGCTTCTCGTGGAAGGCCTGCGCGGACTTGACCGCGTCCTGACCGGTCATCGCGTCGACGACCAGCAGCTGGTTGTGCGGCGAGGTGCGGCGCGCGACGTCGGCGACCTCCGCCATCATCTCGTCGTCGACGTGCAGGCGGCCCGCGGTGTCGAGGATCACGAGGTCGTGGCCGTTCTTGCGCGCGAACTCGACGCCCTGCGCGCAGACTTCCGGCGCGCTCACGCCGGCGACGTGGAACACCGGCACGCCGATCTTCTGCCCGAGGATCTTGAGCTGCTCGACGGCCGCAGGCCGCTTGACGTCGGCGGCGACGAGCAGCGGACGGCGCTGGTGCTTCTCCTTCTGGAGCTTGGCGAGTTTGGCGCAGGTCGTCGTCTTGCCCGCGCCCTGCAGGCCCGCCATCAGGATCACCGTCGGGCCCGTCTTCGCGAACTCGAGGCCGGAGGTTTCCGGTCCGAGCAGCGCGACGAGCTCCTCGTGGCAGGCGTGGATGAACTGCTGCGACGCCTCGACGCCCTTGAGCGTCTTCTCGCCGAGCACACGCTCGCGGACGCGCTCGGTGAAGTCCCGTGCCACCTTGAAGTGCACGTCGGCCTCGAGCAGCGCCGCGCGCACCGCGCGCAGGCCCTCTTCGATGTTCTCCGGAGTCAGCTCGGCGTTCCCCTTGAGGAAGGAGAAGGCGCCCGTCAGGCGTTGCGTCAGGGATTCGAACATGGGTGGTCCGCCCGCGGGCGGGCCGCGATTATGCCGCCGGAGCGCGGCTGTGTCGCCCCGCGCGCGACTTAGGCGATTCCGACCGGCGCTTCGCCCTTGCGCTTCATGTAGGCGTCGGCGGTCGCGATCTGGATCAGCATCATCCCAGCCGGAACGGTGACGATCACGCCGATGCACAGGAGCAGCAGGCCACCGATCATGGCCAGGATCTGCGTGGCCATGGCGAGCAGGAAGAACAGCACGAGCAGCCAGAACACGCCCGAGCTCAGGTTCCAGCTCGCGCCGAGCGTCTCGAACACGCCCGTCCCGCGGTCGGCGGCGACGACGTTGAGGAAGACCAGCCGCACGCTCGCGACGAGCGCGACGATCCCGAACGGCAGCAGGCCCGCGAGCATCAGGCCCAGGCCCAGCGGCGAATCGAGGTCACTGAACAGCACGACCATTCCCGGCCCGAGACACAGGCAGCCGATGAGGATGAGGACGAGCGAGAACAGGATCTGCGCGCCGATCGCGCCGACCGCTCCGCGCACGCCGAAGAGCTCCGAGAGCTCCGGCCGCCGCCCGCGCAGCATCGCCAGCGAGCAGCGCGAGAGCCCGACAGCCATCCACGTCGCGACCGGGATGTTGACCAAGACGCTGAGCCCGTAGATCACCCAGCCGAGCGCCTCCAGCTCACGGTCGCCACTCGCTCCGAGGCCCGCCTGGGCGATGCCGCCGACCATGCCTGCGATCGAGGAGATCAGGGTCGACACGAAGGCGAACAGGATCGCCATCGGGTAGGCGCGCAGCTGGCGGAAGGCGAACTGGAAGGAATCGAGCGGCTCCCACGGCAGCGGCTGCTGGTTGCCTGCGACCGGCTCGGGCGGGAGCGTGGTCTCGGAGCGGGGCGCACGGTACGGGTCGTGTTCTTCGGGGGTTTGCATGGCTGGGAGGTGCTGCGAGATACCGGAAAGCGCCCCGAGTATTGCAGCCCGACTCCGATTTTCCTTCGTTCACGCCCTCGCGGAGCAACGAAACGGGCCAGCGACAACCCGCTGGCCCGTTCCGCTCGAGCCTCTTCGGCCCTGCGCGCGCTGCTGCGCTAGCGCCGCGCGCCGCGCACCTTGGCCGAGGCCTTCGAAGGCTTCGATGCGGCCTTGGCCGCCGACTGGGTGCCGTTCGCCTTCGCCATCGCCG
>JABWBL010000316.1 GCA_013360535.1 Planctomycetaceae bacterium | reverse complement strand
GGGCTGGATCGGCGGGCCGACGCGCGACCTGCACCTGACGGCGGGCTCGCCGTGCATCGACGCCGGCAACCCGCTCTCGCCGCTCGATCCCGACGGCTCGCGCGCCGACCTCGGCGCCTTCCCGTTCTCCGCGATCTACGCCGTCCCGCAGGTCTACTGCACCGCGAAGACCAACAGCCTCGGCTGCGTGCCGCAGATCGGCTTCACCGGCATCCCGAGCGTGAGCACGCCCGCTCCGTTCGTCGTGCGCTCGACGAACCAGCTCAACCAGCGCACGGGCCTGCTCTTCTGGGGCTACGCGCCCAAGAACGTGCCGTACCAGGGCGGCTGGCTGTGTGTGCAGGCGCCCACCCGCCGCTCGCCGCTGCTCAACTCCGGCGGCCCGACCTCCGGCAACTCCTGCACCGGCGTGCTGCAGCTCGACTTCAACCTGCTCCTGCGCTCCGGCTCCGACCCGCTCGCCACCGTCGGCACGGAGCTCTTCTCGCAATTCTGGTCGCGCGACTCCGCCTCGAGCTTCTCCACCAACCGCAGCGACGCCCTGCGCTTCACGGTCCAACCCTGACGCGCCGCCGCTGCCGGGCCGGCCTGCACTCACGCGTTGGCCTCACGCCGCGCGCGCTCGACCAACCCGTGGATTCCCAGTCGTTCGGCCCAACCCTGAACGCAGGCCCAGTCGAGCTCGTCGCCGAGCGTTCGGATCAGCGCCGCCACGTCACGCCACTGCTGCTCGCTCCACACCGTTGCCGCCATCGAACCGCCCAGCAGGTAGCGCACGCCGAGCGACTCGAACACGGCCGCCATTTCCTCGGCCGCGCTCAGTGAGTCTTCAGCCCATTCCACGCTCTCGCCTTTGCTCCATCACGCGCGCAAACAGATCCGGACCCAGCCAGCGCTCCGCCAGACGCAGCTCGAGCTGCGCCTCGTTCTCCTGCGGAAAGCGCGCTCGCAATCCGGCGAGCTGGAGCTCTCGACCCGCCCACCACGCATCCCGCAGCAGCTCGCCACGCTCGGTCGGCGAGAGCGAACGGTACCCGGCGTCCTTGCGAGCCTGGATCGCCGGGCTGGTGTCGGAGGGGCGCACGCATCGAGCATGACGCACCGTCAGCAACGCTTCGGAACTCTCCGTGGGCGTCGGACCTATCAGAACCCCAATCGTCCACCGACCGGCTCGACCCTCGGTGTTGCGGGTCTCAGGCCCCGAGCTCAGGCGTCGGCAGGCGAGGTCTTGGATGGCGATCCAAGGGCAACCGTCCCGGTCCAGCGCCCTACGCTGGCGGCTGCGCACGCCGCTCAGGCGCAGGACCTTGCAAAGGCGCTCTGCCGCGTCACTTCGGAGGGTGAAGTGGTGAAGGAGAAAGGCGAAGAGCCCTGGAGGGGCGGAGGCCGACGTCGTGGCTCCGCGACTCCGGCGTCACCCATCGTGTTACTTCCCACGGCTCGTCTACATTAGTCCGGGGATCGATCTCGCCGCCGCGAAGGCTGCGGGAGCTTGTGCCGTCGCCAGTCGCCACGGGGTCCATCTTTGGATTGCCCCCCTCGCCGACCAAGCTGCCAAGGTTCTCATCCAGGCACCACTCCCATACGCTCTGACCCATTTCGTGAAACCCGTAACCGTTCGCCGCGTGCGTGCCGACGACACACAGGCCGAGCTCCTCCAGGCTTTGCCCGCTCGCCAAGCCTGACGAAGCCGCACCGGCTCTGTTATGCCGAAGGCTCCGATCGGATGCCCGTGCCCGCCGACGATCGCGCTCCGTATCGGATCGGATCCAGTGAAGGGGGAATTCTGCGCTGCGTGCCGCGCACGTCCACTGCGCCTCGCTCGGTAGTGACAGGCCCATGTGCTCCAGCAGCTCGGAGCACATGGGCCAGCTGACCTGTTGCACCGGGTGCAGGACAGAAAGATGGAAGCCGCTCGGGTTGCTCGCCGCAATCCTCTGCCACTGTCCCTGAGTCATCTCGTACTTCGACAGGAAGTACGTCCCCAATTTCACCTCATGTTGCGGGGCTTGCCACAGAAACGTCCCGCTCGGGATCAGCACAAACACCAAGCCCGTCTCCTCGTTCAGCACGAGCTTTCCGTCCGCGCCCCGCACCGCCGGGGCGCCCGTCTGCAGGTGCGCGAACTCCCACAACTGCGAGTCCGGGTCCATCCCGATCGGGAGCAAGCCCATCTGCGGCATGATCTCGAGACCGCCGTACTTCGGAGAGGACTTGATGGCAGCGATCGCCTCGGACCACAGACTCCTCGCTTCTGCGCCGTCTACGCTGCGTTTGCCAATCGACTGCGCGAACTCGTAGCGCTTCGCCACGCCCCAGCCGAACGGCTCCGCCAGCACGTCGTTCATCAGGCCAGTCTGCGGATCGCGGAGCAGTTCCAGGTCGCTCACCAGCTTCGCCAGATGGCGGTTCCACCATTCCTTCTCGGGGTCGGCGAACTCGTAGGTGCGCCGTTCGTTCACCTGCGCGGCGAGCGTGGCGACCTCTGCGCCCAGCGCATCGCGCTCCCCGCGGCGCTTCGCGAGTTCCTCGCCGCGCCAAGTGCCAACTGCCTTCTCCAAGTCCGCGGCCGAGGACTTCAGCGCCTCGCCACCCGGCTCCGACTGCGCCGTGCGCTCCTCGGAAAGCGCCTCGTCGAAACGACCGACCTTGAGCAGAGCCCAAGCTAGCGTGTCGCGGATCCCCGAACGCTTCTCCTCGCTCGCAGCAGCCACGGCGCGACGCGCCAGAAGCAGCGCACGGACCTCTTGCCCGTAAATCGGCTTTGCCGGATCCACCAGCGGCCAGGCCAGCGAATTCAGCGCGTCGGCGTCCGTCGGCAACGACTCCTTCGCCAGCTCGGCTTCCGCCGCAGCTTCGCTCGGCCAGGGCTCATCGCCCAGCATCCGGGAGCGCCACAAGAGCTCCGCCTGCTTCGCTTGCAGCTCCGCGTACTTCGGATGCGACGCGCGCTCGGCCTGGATCTCGGCCTCGCTCAGCGGCTTCGCTTCAGCGCGCAGCTCCGCGAGCTTCGCCTTGTGCTCTTCGAGGCTCGGACGCTTTTTCAGGCCCTTCGACTCGTCTGCCGGACGGCCGTTGATCAGCTCGTTCGCTCGCCGCAGCCAGTCCTCGTACGCCGGGATCGTCTCAGGATGCGCAGGCCACAGCTTCGCCGCTTCCGCCACTAGGCCGTCGTGGTCCTTCTGAGCCGACAGCGACAGCACGTCGTTCGTCTTCTTCTCGGCCACTTCGAGTGCGAGTTGTGCCGCTGCTGCGTTCCGCTCGGCTTCCTCTGCATTGCGACGCGCCTGATCCGCGTTCGCTCGCGATTCCCGCTCACTGGCCTCCGCGCGCTGAGTCTGCGAGGCGAGGTCGACGTTGGACTGCTCCAGCGCCAGGTTCGACTCCGCCAAGTCGTTCGCCGTCCGCACCTGCTTCACGAGCAAACCCGAGATCACCGCCAAGGCGATCGTTCCCACTGCCGCCGCAGAGCTCGGGCCCGGATTGCGCCGCGCCCACTTGATGACCCGCACCAACGTCCCCGGCGGCCGCGCGTGGATCGGCTCGTCGGCCAAGTGTCTGCGCAGGTCCGCTGCAAACTCCGCCATCGTCGCGTAGCGCCGGTCGGGATCCTTCTCCAGCGCCTTGCCGCAGATGATCGACAGCTCGCGCGGGCACTGCGAGCGCACCTTTGAGGGCTCCGGCGGCTCGAAGAACAGGATCTTCTGGCTGATCTGGTGCGTCGTGTCGCCCTCGAACGGGCGACGCAGGCTCAGGAGCTCGTAGAGCACCACGCCCAGGCTGAAGATGTCCGAGCGGTGGTCGAGCCCGATGCGCTTGGCAGTCACCTGCTCGGGGCTCATGTAGGCGTACGTGCCCGCAAACTCGCCCGTCACCGACAGGAACGAGTCGTCGATCACGCGCGCCAGGCCGAAGTCCGTCAGCTTCGGGCTGTCGTCCGGCGCGATCAGGATGTTCTGCGGCTTGATGTCGCGGTGGATCACGCGCGCCTGGTGCGCGGCCTCGAGGCCCTCGGCGAGCGATGCCACCAGCTCCGCCGCCTTGCGGTAGTACCCCTCGGGCGTCTTGTCCTCGGCGCGCAGTTCGTCGAGGAAGTCCTTGAGCGTCCACGAGCCCTCGACCAGCTCCTGCGCGATCCACGCAGGAGCTCCAGAGCCGTTGAACGCCAGCGTGCGCACGATCGATGGGTGGTTGAGCCGCCCGCCCGCCCGCGCCTCGCGCTCGAATCGCTCGAGCGAGCGCGCGTCGACATGGTCCGGCCGCACGAACTTCAGCGCGACGGGCCGACGCAGCTCCTCGTCGTAGGCCTCCCAGACCTGGCCCATGCCGCCTTGCGCGAGGAAGCGCGTCAGCTTGAACGTCCCGACGCGCTGACCCGGCGTGAACGACGCACCCAGCGAAGAGTCATCGGCGCTGCGGTCCGCGCGCTTCGTCCCGCCGCGTCCGAAGAATCCCCCGGCTGGTGCCGCACCGCCAAGCAGCTCGTCACTGCGCGCAACCTGCGCGCGCAGGCGCTCGACCCGCGCCAGCAGCGCCGCGTCTGCGGCAAGCTCCGATTGCGCTCGCGCCCACGCCTCGAACGCCTTCGAGTCGCGCGCCGAGTGCGACGCGAGGAACCGCGCGAGCAGGGACTCTGCGGGATCGTGGGGGAGCGAGCTCATCGGAAGTCTCGGGGACGCCCGTCTCTCGGGCTGGAAGGCGCCGTCGACGGGACGCCAGTGAATCGGCGCCCCGTCCGCTCGTCAATCGGAGCGCCCCGCCGACCCGCGGCGGGGCGCCGGAGCGACTCAGAGGTAGCGCAGCGGAGCGGGAGCGCG
>JABWBL010000315.1 GCA_013360535.1 Planctomycetaceae bacterium | reverse complement strand
CGCGAGCGAGGCGCTGCGCAACTGGGACGCGATCAAGCGCAAGGAGCGCGAGGACAAGCAGGCCGACACGAGCGCGCTCGCCGGCGTGCCCGTCGCGTTGCCGGCCCTGCAGCGCGCGCAGCGGCTGGGTTCGAAGGCGCTGAGCGCGGGATTCCGCTGGGACGACGTGAAGGGGGCGCTCGCGAAGCTGCGCGAGGAAGTCGACGAGCTCGCGGCGGAGATCGAGGCCGCTGGGTTGCTCGCCGAGCGCGACGGCAAGCCGACCGACGAGCAGCGCGCGCGGCTCGAGCACGAGCTCGGCGACGTGCTGATGGCGGGCGCGTTCCTCGGCAACTACCTGAAGCTCGATCCCGAGCGTGCGACCCGCGCGGCGCTGCGGCGCTTCGATTCGCGCTTCCGCGCGATGGAGCAGGACCTCGGTCGTCCCTTCAGTGCCTGCACGCTCGACGAGCTGATGGCGGCCTGGCGCAAGGCGAAGTCGCTGGAATGAAGCGAGCGCGCCCGCCGCGGTGGCGTGCGCGCTCGTCGGGTTGAATTTTGACGTGTTTTTCGGCCGAAAACGGCCTTCGCGCTACTTGCCGGCGGCCTTGCGACGTTCCGCGGCGGCGCGTTCGGACTTCTCGCGCTCCGCGACGAGGTCCTTGGCGAGGAACTCGATCTCCTCGGGGCTCAGCACCTTGCACGCCGACTTCAGCATCGTCACGAAGTGCGCGATTTCCTCTTCCGCCGCCGGAAAGCCGGTGTTGCCCTTGGGGCCGTTGCTGTTGCAGAGCTGCTTGCCGTCGCCGTCGAGGAACACGAACCACGGGATGCCGCCTTGGGGCGCGCCCGCGAGCTTGCGCTCGGCGTCGACCAGCTCCTTGCCGCCCTTCATGCGGTCCTGGTCGATCTTGAGGTCGATGAACTCCTTGCCGAGCACGGCCGCGACCTCGGGCTTGGCCATCCAGGCCTCGAGCCGGTGGCACCACGTGCACCAAGGCGCGCCGAAGTGCAGGAAAACGCGCTTGTTTTCGGCCTTGGCGCGCGCGAGCGCCGCTTCGCGCAGCGTGCTCGCGACGAGCGGAGTCGCCTCGTGCCGCGTGAAGAACTCGAGCAGCAGTTCGGGATCGTGCGCGCCGTCCTTCTCGAAATGGCCGGTCTCGCTCTGCGCGATCGGCTTGCCGTCGGCGTCGAGCACCGTCAGGTACGGCACGCCTTCCTTGAGCGAGGCGCCGAGCTTCTCGACCAGCTCGAGGTGCTTGTCGAAGTTGCCGATGTCGACGTGCACGACCTCGTACTCGTACATCAGCTTGCGCGAGAGCTTCGCGTCCTTGCGGCACGTGTCGTGCAGCTTGATGCACCAGCCGCACCAGTTGCCGCCCCACTGCACGAGCACGCGCTTGTTCTCCTTCTTCGCGCGTGCGACCGCGGCGGCGACGTCGACGTTCGCGTCGGCCTTCTCGTCGTAGACCGCGGGCTTGGGCGCGGGTTTCTCCTGCGGGGCGGGCTCCTGCGAGCTCGCGAGCGCGACGAAGCCGGTGGGGCAGAGGGCGAGGACGAGGGTGAAGGCGAGGCTCAGCTTCATGGGCGCGATGCTACCTCCGGCGGCCGCGACCGACCGCTCACGCTGTTTTTCCCACCGCTGGCTCCAGCGCGCAGGAAACCTCTCGCGGCACGGGCTTCCGTCTGGTGCGATGGGCTTCCATGGCACCGATCGTCCGCGTCCGCGACCTGTACAAGTTCTTCGACCAGCGCGAGGCCGCCGCCCCCGTGCTCAAGGGCGTCACGTTCGACGTCGAGCCCGGCGAGTTCGTGTGCGTGATGGGGCCGAGCGGCTCGGGCAAGTCGACCTTGCTGCACATCCTGTCGGGCCTCGATGCGGCCGATGGCGGCGCGGTCGAGCTCGCCGGCAAGAACCTGAAGGAGCTGAGCGACGGCGAGCGCACGCTGCTGCGGCGATTGCAGGTCGGTTATGTGTTCCAGTTCTTCAACCTGCTGCCGAACCTGACGGTGCTCGAGAACGTCGGGCTGCCGCTCGCGATCCAAGGCGAGCACCCGTCGACGAAATCGGGCGTGCTGCGCGCGATGCTCAAGCGCCTCGGCCTCGAGGGCAAGGAAGGCCAGTTCCCGCACCAGCTGTCGGGCGGCGAGATGCAGCGCACGTCGATCGTGCGCGCGCTCGCGGGTGGGCAGCCGCTGCTCCTGTGCGACGAGCCGACGGGCAACCTGTCGCAGAAGGCCGGCCTCGAGGTGATGCGCATCCTGCGGCAGGTGTGTGACGAGGACCGCCGCACGGTCGTGCTCGTGACCCACAACCCCCGTGACGCAACCTTTGCGGACCGGGTGCTGTTCCTCGTCGATGGCACGCTGGACCCCGCGCAGGCCCTGCGCGGGCCGAATCTGACGGTCGAGCAAGTGCACGAGCGGCTGGCGGTGCTCCACATTTGACCGTCACCCTGCATCCAGGCCACGGTTCGTTCGTATGTTCAGGGGCACTCCCGGAACTACCCCAAAGGAGACAACCAATGCAGAAGTCATGGCTCATCTGGCTCGCCGCCGGCGCCCTCGTCGGGCTCCCCGCGGCGCTGGCCCAGACCCAGGAAAAGAAGGGCGAGACCCCGCCGGTCGAAGCGCCCAAGACCGAGGTCCTGAAGCTCGGTTCCACCGTCGCCGAGACGCTCGTGATGCGCGACCTCGACGGCAAGCAGATCTCGTTCAAGGAGCTGCGCGGCAAGGTCGTGATCGTGCATTTCTGGTCGGACCGTTGCCCGGCCGAGAAGCACGCCGACCCGGTCGTGAAGAAGCTCGAAGAGCACTACAAGGGCAAGGACGTCGTGATCGTCGGCATCGCCTCGAACCAGGGCGAGCTCGGCGAGGAGCCGGCCAAGGACACGACCGACTTCTCCAAGCACTACACCAACCTGCGCGAGAAGGCCGCGAAGGTCGGTTACACCCACAAGATCTACATCGACCACGGCAACAAGCTGAGCGAGCTCTTCCAGGCGAAGACCACGCCCCACTGCTACGTGATCGACGCGAAGGGCGTGCTGCGTTACACCGGCGCGCTCGACGACGACCTGTCGGAGTCCAAGGGCGAAGCCGCGACCGTGTACGTCCGGGATGCGGCCGATGCGCTGCTCGCGGGCAAGGAAGTCAAAGTCGCCGAGACTCGCTCCTATGGGTGAGGGATCAAGAAGAAGCGCTAGTTCCCGTGCGGAACTGGCCTGTGCCTCCCTGACCCGAGACGAAGCATGAGAGCGAGCCTGCCCTTCCTTCTGAGTTGCGCCCTGTTCGCCTGCGGCGGTGAGCCGTCGGGCGCTGGCGCGTCGTCGAAGGAACCGGCGGCGGGCGCGGCGGTCTCCGTGGAGATCGTCGACATGGCCGGCCTCGAGCGCGCGCTCGCCGCGCGCCGGGGCCGACCGCTGATCCTCAACTTCTGGGCGATGTGGTGAAGCTCGTGCGTCGAAGAGATGCCCGACCTCGTGAAGGTCGCCCGAAGCCAAGTGAACAAGGACGTCGACGTGCTGCTCGTCAGTTATGACCTCCAGCTCCCCAAGGCCGACCGCGAGGCGATGCCCGCGCGAGTGGCGAAGTTCGTGGGCAACCGCGGTTGGGGCTTTCCGGTCGTGATCTGGGGCGACAGCGACGTCGAGTCCGTCAACGAGCGTTTCGACTTGCCCGGCGCGATTCCCGTGACCCTCGCCTTCGACAAGGACGGCCGCGAAGTCGGCCGCTGCGAAGGCGAAGGCGGCGCGGAGGAATTCGCCGAGCTCTTCGCCAAGGTGCGCGCTCGTTAGTCCACCCCCCAGGTTCGCCACACTCACTTCATGGGTCTCGCCGCCATTCTGGCGCGCCGCAGCCTCTTCCAGAGGCCCGGCCGCACGCTGTTTTCGATCCTTGGAATCGCCGTCGGCATCGCGACGGTCGTCGGGATCTTCACGCTCGACCACAACACGCTGATCCTGCGCTCGCACTCCGACGACCCGGACTGGCAAGCGGAGATCCAGGTCGCGCCCAGCGCGCAGGTGAAGAAGCCGCGCGAGGAGCTCGAGCAGGTCAAGGGCGTCGCGGACGTCACCGCGGCCTTCCAGAGCCAGGCGACGCTGTGGTCGACCTCGGCCGAGAACGGGCAGTCGACGGGCGTGTACTTCGTCGGCCTCGAGCCGTCGCACGCGCGCCAGCTCGGCAAGTTCGTCGTGATCGAGGGCACTGACCTCACGAGCGGCAGCGACGGTGCGCTGATCGGCGCGAACCTCGCGCAAGAGCTGCAGCTCTCGCTGGGCGACAAGATCGGGCTGTCGGCGCCGGTGGTCGTGCCCTCGGAAGAGTGCATCGACGGCGAGCTCGTCACCAAGGAGCGCCGCGTCGCGCAGACGCCGAAGGTCGGCACGTTCGAGATCATCGGCATCCTCGGCCGCGAGGGACTGGGCCGCAAGGGCGCCGGGCACGTGGTCGTGGCCGACATCGACGTCGCGGCGCCGTTGTTCGAGGACGGGCGCATCCAGCGGCGGTATTGGGTCACGCGCGACCCGCAGATCAACCTCGAGACGCTGCAGTCCAACCTTGGCGAGGCGTGGAGTTACGACCTCAAGCGCAGCGTGATCATCGGCCAGGCCGCCGACGAGCGCGCCTTCCGCAACGGCGTGCGCTTCGCGGGCCTGCTCGCGATGGTGCTCGGCCTGTACGTGATCTTCCACACGCTCTCGATGAGCGTGGTCGAGCGCGTGCGCGAGGTCGGCGTGCTGCACGCGCTCGGCTGCTCGCGCGCGCAGATCGGCCGCGTGTTCTTCGGCGAGGCGCTGTGCATCGCGGGGGCCGGCGGTGTGTTCGGCCTCGGCGGTGGCG
>JABWBL010000314.1 GCA_013360535.1 Planctomycetaceae bacterium | reverse complement strand
TCGCGACCTACGAAGACGTGGCCTCACACGCCGCGATGATGCGCCGTCAGGTGGAGCGTGGACTGATGCCACCGTGGTTCGCGGCGCCGGGGGAACCGGGCAAGCCATCGCATTGGGCCAACGACCGTTCGCTGGGGGAGCGCGAGCGCGCGGACCTGCTCGCGTGGCTCGCGGGCGGCAAGCCCAAGGGCGATCCGGCGACGGCACCGCTGCCGCGCACGTTCGCCGGCGAGTGGAACATCCCGACGCCCGAGCGCGTGTTCCAGTTCGCCGAGCCGGTCGTGGTCAAGGCGAGCGGGACCATGCCCTACCAGAACGTGATCGTCGAGACCGGGCTGGAGGAGGATCGCTGGGTGCGTGCGATCGAAGTGCGGCCCGGCGCAGCGGCGGTCGTGCACCACGTGCTCGTCCACCTGATCGATCCGACGCTCGAAGCGCAGAATGCCGGCCGCCGCAAGCGGCGCGGCGACGACGACATCGCGGAAGAGGAGCGACTGGGCTTCTGGGCGGCCTACGTTCCCGGTCAAGGTTCGCTCGTCTACCCCGAGGGGTACGCCAAGCTGCTGCCCAAGGGCGCGAAGCTGCGCTTCCAGATGCACTACACGCCCAACGGCACGGAGACGACGGACGTGACGCGCATCGGTGTCGTGTTCGCGAGCGAGCCTCCGCGCCACGAGGTGCGCACGATCGGAATCGTCAATCCGCGGATCCGCATTCCCGCCGGGGCCGCCCACCACGAGGAGTCGGCCTCGATTCCGGTGCCGCTCGACGCCGTGGTGCTCGGCTTCGTGCCGCACATGCACGTGCGCGGCAAGGCCTGTCGGTACGAGCGCCTCGGGCGCGACGGCGCCGCGACGACGTTGCTCGACGTGCCGCGCTACGACTTCAATTGGCAGCTCTTCTATCGCCTTGCCGAGCCGCTCCTGCTGCACGGCGGCGAGTCGCTGCGCTTCACGGCCTGGTACGACAACAGTGCGGGGAATCCCGCCAATCCTGACCCTTCCGTGACGGTGAAGTGGGGGCCGCAGACGTTCGACGAGATGCACTTGGGCTACGTCGAGTACTACCTGCCGTGGCTGCCGCCGGGCCAGAAGCTGCCCGCGCCGTCGCGCGGCCGCCGCTGAGCGCAAGGCGCGCCGGCGCAGCTCGAATCGCCGAGGGCGTGCAACCGGACGCGGCGTCCGTTGCATCGCCAAAAATGCCGCGCGAGCGCAACTTCACCACTTGCGGAGCGTGAGGCCTGCTCCATACTTCGTGTCGCGCGAAGGAGCAGCCTGCGGACGGGTTCCGTCTGCACTTTCCGGTTTGTTCCGAGCGCCGACGAGTCCGAGCGCGGTTTCGACGCTCGCGGTCCGTTCGTCGATTCCCATTCGAAATCTTCGCCTCCCGCGGAAAAGGACAGTCCATGTTCACGCCCCCCCTCTCGTTCCATTTCGCGATTGCCTTGGCGCTGTGCGCGCTGCCCCTCTCGTCCGCGCCGGCGGCCGTGCAGGGTTGTCCGACGAATTGCCCGAGCACCAGCGCTTCCTCCCAGTCGGGCAGTTCGTGCGCCGTCGTGGTCAGCGAAGTGCTGAGCGCCAACAACGGCAGCGCGGGCTCGACCTGCCTGCCCAGCTGCTCGACCTGCCGCTCGGTCGTGCGCTTCACGTGGGACCTGAGCGGTTGTGGCGAGGAGTTCGTCGTCGCCTGGACGCAGCAGAGCTACGGCACCGACGGCGAGGCCTTGCCGCTCGCCTCCGGCGAGTCCAACGGTGGCGGCAACGTGCGGCAGAGCGTGACGACGCCGTGCTCGGGCTCGCAGGCGCGCTTCGAGCTCTACGCCGGCGCGCTCCAGCAGGTCTTCACGCTCAACTGCGGCTGCGGGGTGTAGCCATGAGGCCTCTGCAGCGTGTCCTGACGGCCGTCGCGACGGTCGGAGGGTTCGTCGTGCTCGCGTGGGTCGTGGCGACGCGCTCGAGTCCGCCGCAGGAAGCGGTCGAGCCGGCGCCGCCGCGAGCGGAGCCGGGACCGACGGGTTCTGGGGCGTCGGGCGCGCAAGTTGCGGACTCGGAGGCCGCCGAGGTGCAGCCCGTCGTGCGCGAGGAACCCGAGAGCGAAGCGCAGCGCGCGCAGCGGCTCGCCGCGGAGGCTCTCAAGGCCGAGTGCTCGTATTGGAGTGCCGCGCTCGAGCGTCGGGAGAACGAGGTCCGCGAGGCGCCCGCCGACATCGAGCGCCTGCAGCTCCTGGCGCGCGACTGCGTGATCGCGTTGCTGTTCAGCGAGGGGCGTTACGAGCAGCGCGAGCTGGGCCGCACGTACCCGACACCGCCCCGCTCGGTCGGGCACGAGATCCAGGTGGCAGGACGTTTCGGGCCGCAGGCCTTCCTCGTGCGGCCGGCGGAGTTCCCGGAGTACTGGGACGTGCTCGACTGGCTCCAGCGTCCCGAGGCCGAGCAGCGCGACGTCGAGCGTGAGCCCGAGCGGCTCGAGCTCGGTGCGCGCATCGAGGCGCTCGCGCTCCTCGCGCGGGAGGCGCTCGCCGCGCGCGCGAAGGAACTCTGACTTTGGCCGTCGACCTCAGGCCGCGCGGCGCTCGAGCGGATGCGCGGCACTGTCGGCGTGCGGCTTCATGTGTACGTGGTGGGGGCGAGGATGATGGCGGCGAGCGGCGGGAGGTCGAGCACGATCGACTGCTCGTACCAATGCCACGGCACGGGCTCGGTGCGGGCGCTCTTGACGGTGGGGAAGTCGCTGCCGGCGTAGCGGGCGGCGTCGGACGAGAGCCACTCGACGTACTCGCCGGGCAGGGGCACGCCGATGCGGTAGCCGTTGCGCGGGACGGGGGTGAAGTTGAGGACGACGACGATGGTTTTCTGGCCGTCGCGGCGGGCGTAGGCGATGACGGAGTTTTCGGCGTCGTCGTAGGAGATCCAGTTGAAGCCCTGGGGCTCGTGGTCGAAGCGCCAGAAGGGGGAGTTTTGGTGGTAGATTCGGCCGAGATCGGCCATGAAGGCCCAGAGGCCCTTGCGCCAGTGGTCTTCGGCGAGGCGCCAGTCGAGGCTGTTGTCGTAGTGCCACTCGTACCAGGGCGCGAGCTCGAAGCCCATGAATTGCAGCTTCTTGCCCGGGCGGGTGAACTGGTAGGCCAGGAGCAGTCGCAGGTTGGCGAACTTGCGCCAGAGGTCGCCAGGCATTTTCTCGAGCAGGGCGCCCTTGCCGTGCACGACCTCGTCGTGCGAGATCGGCATGATGAAGCGCTCGTGATACTCGTAGACCATGGCGAAGCTGAGCTGCCAGTGGTGATACTTGCGGTGGATGGGCTCTTTCGAGAAGTAGAGCAGCGTGTCGTGCATCCAGCCCATGTTCCACTTGAAGGTGAAGCCCAGCCCGCCTTCGCTCACGGGCCGGGACACCCCCGGGTAGGCCGTGGACTCCTCGGCGATCATGAGCGCACCCGGGCACTCCACGCGCACCGTCTCGTTGAGCGCCCTGAGGAAGTCGATCGCCTCCAGGTTCTCGTTGCCCCCGTACTTGTTCGGAACCCACTCGCCCGGCTTGCGGCTGTAGTCGAGATACAGCATCGACGCGACCGCATCGACCCGCAGGCCATCGACGTGGAACTCGCGCAGCCAGTACAGGGCGTTGGCGATCAGGAAGTTCCGCACCTCGTGCCGGCCGTAGTTGAAGATCAGCGTGCCCCAGTCCGGGTGCTCGCCCAGCCGCGGGTCCGAGTGCTCGTACAGCGCCGAGCCGTCGAACCGGGCCAGCGCGAACTCGTCCCTCGGAAAATGCGCCGGCACCCAGTCGATGATCACGCCCACGTCGTGCCGGTGGCAGTAGTCGACGAAATACCGGAAGTCGTCCGGCGCGCCAAAGCGCGCCGTTGGCGCGTAGTAGCCCGAGACCTGGTAGCCCCATGACCCGCCAAACGGGTGCTCCGCGACCGGCAGCAGCTCAATGTAGTTGAACCCCAGCCGCTTCACGTGCTCGACCAGCTTCGGCGCCGCCTCGCGGTAGGTCAGCACCCGGCAGGCCTCTTCCGGCACGCGCGCCCACGACCCCAAGTGAACCTCGTAGATCGCCAGCGGGCTGCGCAGCGCGTCGCGCTGCTCGCGCTGCCGCATCCACTCCGCGTCGTTCCAGTCGAAGGACGAGACGTACACCCGCGACGCCGTCCCCGGCGGAATCTCCATCGCCGCGCCCATCGGATCGGCCTTCAGCCGCAGGTGGCCGTCGCGCGTCTTGATCTCGTACTTGTAGTGCGCCCCCGGGTGAACGCCGGGCACGAACAGCTCGAACACGCCCGAGTTGCCCAGCCCGCGCATCGGCAGCAGGCGCCCGTCCCACTGGCAGAAGTCGCCCACGACGCTGACGCGGCGGGCGTTCGGCGCCCAGACGCTGAACGATACGCCCTGCACGCCGTCCACGGTGCGCTCGTGCGCGCCGAGCGCTTCCCACAGCCGCCGGTGCGTGCCTTCGTTGAACAGGTAAAGGTCCTGCTCGCCGACGGTCGGCAGGAAGCGGTACGGATCGTCGCGCTCCCAGGTGTGGCCGTCGGGAAAGCGGAAGCGCTGGCGATAGCGCAAAGGCAGCCGGGCGCCAGGCACAAAGGCGGAGAACAGCCCCGGAGCGGTTCGCTCGCAGGGCACCACCGGCCCGTCGTCTGCCAGGATGACCTCGACGGCCTCGGCATCCGGATGCAGCGCGCGGATCACCACGCCGCTGTGGCCCTCGACCTCCAGGGGGTGCGCGCCGAGCACGCTGTGCGGGTTCCAGTGCTCGATCGCCAGCAGCGCAGCGAGGTCGTCTCGGCCGGGCGCCAGCGGCGAGCGGCGCGGGGCCGGGGCGG
>JABWBL010000313.1 GCA_013360535.1 Planctomycetaceae bacterium | reverse complement strand
CACCCAGTCGACGGCGAGCAGCAGGCCGACGCCTTCCGCCGGGAGGCCGACGGCCTGCAGCACGAGCACCATCGTGACCAAGCCGGCCTCGGGGATCGCGGCGGCGCCGATGGCCGCGAGTGTGGCGGTGAGCGCGACGATCGCGAGCGCGGCGGCGTCGAGCTCGATTCCCAGCGACTGCGCGATGAACACGGCGGCGACGGCTTCGTACAGCGCCGTGCCGTCCATGTTCACGGTCGCGCCGATCGGCAGCACGAAGTCGGCTGAGCGGGCCGAGACGCCGGCGCGCTCGACCACGCAGCGGCGCGTGATGCCGAGGGTGGCGGCCGACGACGCGGTCCCGAGCGCGGTGAGCAGCGCCTCGAAGAGCTGCACGAAGTAGCGCAGCGGGTTCCGTCCGGCGAAGACCCGCAGGACGAGCGGCAACACGACGAACGCGTGGAGCGCGAGGCCCGAGAGCACGGTGAGCGAGTACGCGAGCAGCCGCTCGAGTTCCGAGACGACGGCTGCGCCACCTCCGGCGCGTCCCAGGCGTTCCGCGACCAAGGCCAGCACGCCGAGGGGAGCGAATTCGACGACCCAGCGCACCAGCACGTACAGCGCGCGGTTGGCGGCGCCGAGCGCGTCGAGCAGCGGCGCGGCGCGCTCGATGCGGGTGAGCGCTATGCCGAAGGCGAGGCTCGCCACGATCAGGCCGAGCACGTTGCCGCGCGCTGCGGCCTCGAACAGGTTCGTGGGCACCAGCCCGCGCACGACCTCGGCGATCGAGTCGAGCGCGGAAACCCGCTCGGGGACGGAACCGGCCAGCGGCACCGACGCGGCACCGGCGCTGCCCGGGTGGATCCAAGTGACGAGTGCGACACCGATCAGGACGGCGACCACCGTCGTCGAGAGGAAGTACAGCGTCGTTCCCGCCGCGAGACGGCGCACGGAACGCCCGCCGCCGAGTTCTTGCACCCCAAGGATCATTCCCAGCACGACGAGCGGCACCATCAGCGCCTTGAGCGCCGCGAGGAACAGCTCGCCCGTCAGGCGCACGCCGAGCGTGAAGGCCGCGAGCTCAGGGTCACCCCAGCGCTCTCCCAGGGCCCAGCCGAGGGCGATGCCACTCAGACCCCCGGCCGCCATCGAGAGGGGGAGTCGCCACGTGTTCCAGCGGGAGGAAGGCGCCATGGCGCCCATCCTGCCGCGTGCGGGCGCCGCCCGCCATTCATTTGAGCTGCAATCAATCGCGGGTCAGCGCGGGAGCGGCGCGAGCTTCGGCGCGGGCGGGTCGGCCTCGTAGTGCGGCGACATGATCTGCACGCCGGCCGCGTTGAACTCGTCCTGGATGTTCTGGTGCAGCTCGCTGTAGATGGCCTTCATCCGCCGCGGCTCGCGTGTCGTCGCGTTCAGCTCGTAGGACACGTAGAAATCGCCGAGTTCGGTCTGGTGGACGAAGGGCGCGGGCTCCGACAGCAGGCCGTTCGTGCGCCGCGCGGCGGAGAGCAGGAGCTCGTGCACCTGCCGCCACGGCGTGTCGTAGCCGATCGTCACGGTCGTGTGCAGCACGAGGCCCTCGGTCGCGGCGCGAGCGGAGTAGTTGACGACCTGCCCGGAGAGCAGCGAGCCGTTGGGCACCGTCACGATCTCGTTCTTCGAGGTGCGCAGGCGCGTGACGAGCAGGTCGAGCTCGACCACGTCGCCTTCGACCTCGCCGACGCGGATGCGGTCGCCCGTGCGGAACAGGCGGCTGAAGACGAGCAGCAGGCCTCCGGCGAAGTTGGCGGCGGCGCCCGAGGAGCCGAACGTGAACACGGCGCCGAACAGCAGGCTCAGGCCGCGAAACGCGGGCGAATCCGAGCCGGGCACGTAGGGGAACACGGTCACGATCGCGGTCGCGATCACGACGAGGCGGGCGAGCTTGAAGACGCGCAGGCTGTGGTCGGGCTCGACGCCGGGGATGCGGATCGTGCCGCGCTGCGACTCGACGGCGAGGAAACGCAGCAGCTGGATCGACCAGCGGGCGAGCAGCACGACGACGAGGATGAAGAACAGGTCGCCGACGTTGGCGAGCAGGCCGAGGCCGAGCTGCTCGAGCGGCCGCAGCGCGTAGCCGAGCAGCGCGAGGGCCCACGAGCGCGTGAGCGGGATCAGCGCGAACACGACCTCGAGGTACACGAGCGTGAGCACGCCGACGGCGATCCAGCGCAGCGTCGAGAGGAAACGTCGCTGCAGGTCACGCCGCAGGCGCTCGACGTTCGTCGGAGAAGCCTGAGTCTCGGTCGGAGTCAAGCGCAGCAGCAGCCGGCGATGGAGTCTGCCGACGAGAACGAGCAGCAGCGCGAACCCGAGCGTCGCTGCGGCGGAGAGACCGAGCATCTTCCAGCGTTCGTCCGGCAGTCGACGCTGGCGGTAGCTCTCGATCGCCTCGCGCGCGCGCGTGAGGCGGCGCGCGACGCATTCCTGGATCGGCAGCGCGTCCGCGGCGGCGTCCAGGCGAGTGACGACGCTGACGAGCTCGTCGGCGTACCGCAGTTCACCTTCGTCATCGACGATCGTGACTCCGAACAGCTCCGGGCTGAAGAACGGGTCTTCGGCGAACTCGAGCAGTCGGGCCTGCGTGCGGGCTGCGCGCTCGGACGCCGTGAAGGGGCCGAGCGCGCCGTGCAAGCGGAACAGCTCGACGCCATCGAGAGCGACGGGCTGGCCGACGTCGGCGGGAGCGGTGTTCGACTGCGCACGCGCTGGACCGACGAAAGCGATCAGGGCGAGGAGCGCGAGCAGGGAACCGAGGACGACGGAACGCCACCGGAGCGGGGGGAGCTGCACGCGCGGAAGGGTAGCAGCGCAGGCACGCGGAGTCCTGCGCCGGGGAGTCAGAGCTCCAGCGCGCGCGCGAGCGCACAGGCGCAGGCGATCGCCGAGAAGGCGATTCCGAGCTCGCAGAACCGACACAGCACGTGGGCCACCAGTCGCGACATCGAAACGCTCCTTTCCGGGCGGGACAACGAGCGCCCGGTTCGCGAGTGGCTCCGAAGGCCGAAGGTGGGCGGGGGCAGGAAATCCGGGAATTCGAGTGCGTAGGCGCTCGTTACGGGGCGGTGACGAGGGTCGCGCGCCGCCGGTCGTAGGGTCAGCGTTCGAGGCGCGCCCGCGCGGGCGTGCCCTTTGGGCCCGAAAAGACGGCCCGGAAAGCCTGTTGAAGATGAACTCACTCGCCCGCTCGTCCTTCGCCGCGCTCGCGGCTCTCGTCGCGTCGTCCCTCGCGCTCGCGCAGGGCGTCGCGCCCCATGGCTGGAGCTCCAACGTCGTGCTGCCGCAGGCGCGCGTGTTCCGCACCGTCGCGGAGGCGCCGGAATTGAGCGTCAGCCGCGTGCGAGCGGACGTACGCATCGTCGACGGTGTCGCGACGACGACGCTCGACGTCGAGGTGAGCAATCCCAGCGCGCTGCCGAGCGAGGCGGAGCTGCTCCTGCCGGTGCCCGAAGGCGCGGTCGTCACGCACTTCGACTTCGAGGGGGCGGGGTCGAAGCCGAGCGCGCGGATCCTGCCGAAGGACGAGGCGCGTGCGACCTACGACTCGATCGTCGCGCAGCTGCGCGATCCGGCGTTGCTCGAGTTCGCGGGGGCGACGCTGTTGCGGTCGAGCGTGTTCCCGGTGCCGAGCCACGGGCGGCAGACGGTGCGCGTCAAGTACGAGGAACTGCTCGCGACCGAGCGTGGCCGCTGGGACTACGAGCTCGTCCGCAGCGCGAGCCTCGCGGGCAACGTGCCGTGGGAGGTCTCGATCGACGTGAGTGCGTCGAGCGCGATCGCCGACGTGTACTCGCCGACGCACGACCTCGAGCTCGTCACGCGCGAGGCCCAGCACGTCGTGTTGCGCGCGCGCACCGGCGTCGTGATGCAGCCGGGGTCGCTGCGGCTCTCGGTGCTCGCGGCGAAGGGGGCTCTGTCGACGACGTTGTTCGCGAGCGCGGATCCCGGTGGAAAAGGTGGTTGGTTCCTGCTGCTCGCGGGGCTCGGCGTCCTGCCGCCCGATGCGAAGCTGCCGCTGCGCGAGGTGACACTGGTGCTCGACCGCTCGGGCAGCATGGCGGGCGAGAAGTTCGATCAGGCGAAGGCGGCTGCGCGGCAGGTCCTCGAGGGACTGGCCGAGGGCGAGGCGATCTCGATCCTCGATTACAGCAGCGACGTCGCGCGTTTCGCGCCGACCGCGGTGCTCAAGACGGCCGACACGCTGCCCGCGTTGCGCGCCTACCTCGACGGCCTGCGCGTGGGCGGCGGAACGAACCTCGACGGAGCACTCGCTGCCGCGCTCGCGACGCCGCCGACGCCGGATCGGCTGCCGGTCGTGCTGTTCCTGACCGACGGACGGCCGACGGAAGGCGAGACGCGCGAGCTCGAGATCCAGCGCCGCATCGAGAAGGAGAACCTCCACCAGCGCCGCGTGTTCACGTTCGGCGTCGGCAACGACGTCAACGCGCCGCTGCTCGACTCGCTCGCGACCGACAGCCGCGCCCGCGCGCGCTACGTGCGGCCGAGCGAGGACGTCGAACGCGCCGTCGCGGAGGTGTTCGCCGACCTGAGCGGGCCGGTGGTGACCGATCTCGAGGTCGTCGCGCGCCAGGCCGACGGCAGCGAGAGCACGCGGCTCGTGCGCGACCTGTACCCGCAGGTGCAGCCCGACCTGTTCCGCGGCGACCGGCTCCTGCTCGTCGGGCGTTACCTCGATTCCGCGCCGATCCGCTTCGAGATCCGCGGCAAGCGCGGTGGCAGCGAGAGCACGTGGACGCTCGACCACGACTTCTCGCGCACGGCGGCGCGCAACGAGTTCGTGCCGCGCCTGTGGGCGATGCGGCGCATCGCGGCGCTCGAGG
>JABWBL010000312.1 GCA_013360535.1 Planctomycetaceae bacterium | reverse complement strand
CCTCGATCGTGCGCGCGACGAGCCACGCTCCTCCGATGCGCACGCACGCGTCGCCGAACCCGTCGCCGTCGACGTCCCGCACGACGAGCGCCTCCGCGCGCGCGTCGCACGAGGCCCAGGTCCGCGTCAGGTCCGCTTGCAGCCCGAGAAGCAGCATCCGATCAGCTTACTTCGCGCTCGCGGGGCAACGGAATCTCGACGCTCCGCGGCAGGGCGAGCTGCGCCATCAGGTACAGCTCCATCGCGAATGGCAGGTAACCGAGGTACCCCAGCAGCGGCATCTCGAACACCTTCCAGAACCCGACGTACGGCACGTGGTAGATCCACTTGGGGAAGCTCCACAGGTTCCACATTTCCCAGAAGAACCCGCACAGGAGGCCGCCGAGCCACAACGACATCCACGGCCGCCAGTCGCCGCGCCGCAGGTCGTCGGTGAACGCGCGCCGGCCCAGCGCAAGGCACACGGGCTCGAGCACGAACACGAGGCCGGTCCACACGAACGGGAAGCACTTCTCGGGCCACAGCAGCGTCGCCGCCGTCATGCCCAGCCCGAGCAGCGCGAGCGTGCCGCGGTAGGCCAGCGTGTCGCCGCGGCGCGGAAACACCGGCCCGCGTGCGAAGCGCTCGATGAAGCGGAAGCTGCGCACGAGCTCGGCGCTCTCGAACACCGCCGGAATCACCGTCGAGAACGAGAGCGAGGCCCACAGGAAGTACTCGACGTCGCTGAAGCGCTCCGCACCGAGGTACTCCCAGTTGCCCAGGCGCTCGTTGAAGGCCTCGAACAGCCACCACCCCGGCACCGAGAGCGGGAACAGCACGAAGAACAGCCGCGGATGGCGCGCGAGCAGCGAGGTGCCGGTGCGCAGCCGCACGATCCCGTCGACCGTGAGCACGTATCCGAGCCACAACGGGAAGAACAGCGCGTGCGTCTCCGCGAGGATCCAGTTGAGCGGCCAGAACAGCGCAACGAGCAGCAGTCCGAGGAAGAGCGTGCGAAGCGCGGAACGTCGAGAGTCCATCGGTGCCTTGGGGGGCGACCGGCGAGGATACCGCACCTCCGGTGAAAACCGGTCCTGCGACGCGGCTAGTTGCGCGGCAGTGAGCCCGAGTCGACGAACCAGATGCCGCGCAGCGCGATGTTCGCGGGCAGCTGTTCCGCCGAGCCGTCCTTCGCCAGCGCGGCCTTCAGCGCCACCGCGCGATCGCGCCCGGTGGCGAGCACGAAGATCTGACCCACGCGCGCAAAACCCGCGGGCGTGAGCGTGATGCGGTGGCGCGGCTTGTGGCCCGTCTCGACAGCCACGACGAGGCGCTCCGTCTCCTGCAGCGCCGGTGAGCCCGGAAAGAGCCCCGCGAGGTGCCCATCGAGGCCGAGCTCGAGCAGCGCGACGTCGATCTGCTCCGGCAGGCGCTCCGCATACTCCTGCGCGACCGCCTGATGGTCCGTGCGCTGCCCGTCGATTCGGAACGCACCCTCGGAGCGGATGCGCACGTCGCTGAAGATCAGGTCCGACGCGACGAACCAGTTCGAGGCCGGGTGCCGCTCGGGCACACAACGTTCGTCAGCGAACCAGAACTCGATCTTGCTCCACGGCAACTGCAGCTCCCGCAGCTCGCGGTAGACCCAGTGCATCTGCGGCCCGCCCGACAGCGCGATCGTCGCGATCCCGCGCGAGCGCACGGCCGAGTTTAGGTGCTCGGCGATGCGCAACGCGACCGTGCGCCCGAACCTGCCGGGGGTGACTTGGACGAGCTCGGGTTGCATGGGCCGTGGGTTGCCTCGTGAAAGTGTCGCGCGGAGCGCACCGTCCACCTTGCTCGTGTCCGATGCGCCCCGCGCTCCCTCCCGTCGGGACGTCTCAGGTCGTCCCGGCGAGCTTGCGAAGCACGTACTGGAGAATGCCGCCGTGCAGCACGTACTGGCGTTCCTGCGGAGTGTCGATGCGGGCGAGCGCCTTGAAGGCGATCACCTTGCCGTCCTCGCGCGTGGCGCGGACCTCGACCTCGCGGCCCGACTTGAAGCCGTCGGCGAGGCCCGCAGCGATCCCGCGGATCTCGAACGTCTCGCGGCCCGTGAGCCCGAGCGATTCCGCCGTCTCTCCCGCGCGGAACTGCAGCGGCACGATGCCCATGCCGACCAGGTTCGAGCGGTGGATGCGCTCGTAGCTCTCGGCGATCACCGCGCGGATGCCCTGCAGCGCCGGGCCCTTCGCGGCCCAGTCGCGCGACGAGCCGGAGCCGTACTCCTTGCCCGCGAGCACGATCGTCGGGATCTTGCGCGCGCGGTACTCCGCCGACGCGTCGAAGATCGACATCTGCTTTCCGTCCGGCAGGAGCAGCGTCTCGCCGCCCTCGACGTTCGCGAGCAGCTTGTTCTTGAGCCGCACGTTGGCGAACGTGCCGCGCACCATCACGTCGTCATGGCCACGGCGCGCGCCGTACTGGTTGAAGTCCGCCGGCTTGACGCCACGCTCCTGCAGCCACTTGCCGGCCGGGCTCGCGGCCTTGATGTTGCCGGCGGGCGAGATGTGGTCGGTCGTGATGCTGTCGCCGAGCGACGCCAGCACGCGCGCGCCGGTGATGTCCGCGAACGGCGCCGGCTTGGGGCCGAGGCCGTCGAAGTACGGCGCTCGCTTGATGTACGTCGAGGCCTTGTCCCACGTGTACGTCGCGCCCTGCGGCACCTCGAGCGAGCGCCACTCCGGCTGCCCCTCGAACACCGAGCCGTAGGACTTCGCGAACATCTCCGCGCGCACGCTCTGCGCGACCGTCGCGGCGATCTCGGCCTGGGTCGGCCAGATGTCCGCGAGGAACACCGGCTTGCCGTCCTTGCCCGCCCCGATCGGCTCCGTGGCCGGATCGAAGTCGACGCGGCCCGCGATCGCGTAGGCGACGACGAGCGGCGGCGAGGCGAGGTAATTGGCGCGGATCTGCGCGTGGACACGGCCCTCGAAGTTGCGGTTGCCCGAGAGCACGCCCGCGACGCACAGCGAACCGGCGTCGATCGCCTTCGACACCGCGTCCGGCAGCGGACCGGAGTTGCCGATGCACGTCGTGCAGCCGTACCCGACCGTGTGGAAGCCGAGCTTCTCGAGGTACGGCGTCAGGCCCGCGTGATTCAGGTAGTCGGTGACGACCTTCGAGCCCGGCGCGAGGCTCGTCTTGCAGTACGGAGCGCGCGTCAGGCCCTTCTCGACGGCCTTCTTCGCGACCAGGCCCGCCGCGACGAGCACGTTGGGGTTGGACGTGTTGGTGCAGCTCGTGATCGCCGCGAGCACGACCGAACCGTGCGTCAGCGTCGCGCGCTTGCCCTCGATCTCGATCTCGACCTTCGGCGCCGCCACCGCGGTCGCGGTGCCGCCGCCCGCGTCGCCGGGCTTCGCGCCCTTGGCGCCGACGAGCAGGCTGGGGAGCTCCTTCTCGAAGCTCGCCTTGAGGTTCTTCAGGCTGACGCGGTCCTGCGGGCGCTTGGGGCCGGCCATCGCGGGCTCGATCGTCGCGAGGTCGAGCTCGAGCACGTCGGTGTACTCGGCGACCGGCGTCGATGCGTCGTGGAACACGCCCTGCGCCTTCGCGTAGGCCTCGACGAGCTTGACCTGGTGCGCGCTGCGCCCGGTGAAGGTCAGGTAGTCGAGCGTGGTCTGGTCGATCGGGAAGATGCCGCAGGTCGCGCCGTACTCGGGCGCCATGTTGGCGATCGTCGAGCGGTCGGCGAGCGGCAGCGTCGCGAGGCCGGGGCCGAAGAACTCGACGAACTTGCCGACGACGTTGCGCTTGCGCAAGAGCTCCGTCACGCGCAGCACGAGATCGGTCGCGGTCGCGCCCTCGGGCAGCTTGCCCACGAGCTTCATGCCGATCACCTGCGGCACGAGCATCGACACCGGCTGGCCGAGCATCGCCGCCTCGGCCTCGATGCCGCCGACGCCCCAGCCGAGCACGCCGAGGCCGTTGACCATCGTCGTGTGCGAGTCGGTGCCGACCAGCGTGTCGAAATACGCCCAGCCGTCGTTGGCCATGACGACGCGCGCGAGGTACTCGACGTTGACCTGGTGGACGATGCCGGTCGCCGGCGGGACGACCTTGAAGTTGTCGAAGGCCTGCTGGCCCCAGCGCAGGAACAGGTAGCGCTCGCGGTTGCGCTCGAACTCGAGCGCGCTGTTCTTGGCGAGCGCGTCCGGCCCGCCGAAGAAGTCGACCTGCACCGAGTGGTCGATGACGAGCTCGAGCGGCACGCCCGGGTTGATCTTGCGCGGGTCGCCACCGAGGGCCACCATCGCGTCGCGCATCGCGGCGAGGTCGACCACCACCGGCACACCCGTGAAGTCCTGCAGCAGCACGCGCGCGGGGTTGAACGCGATCTCGCTGTCCGGCTCGGCCTTGGGGTTCCAGTCGAGGATCCCGCGGATCGTCGCGTCCGTGATCTCGCTGCCGTCTTCCTTGCGCAGGAGGTTCTCGAGCAGGATCCGCAGCGAGAAGGGCAGTCGCGCGAGCTTGTACCCCTTCGCCTCCAGCGCCTTCAGCGAGGCGATCTGGTAGGTCTTGCCGTCGACGGAAAGCTGGGTCTTGGTCTGGAAAGAGTCCTTCACGGCGAATCTCCTCGGCAGAGTTGCGGGGGCAAAGAGTGTAGGGATCCCCGCTCGGATTTCCACGCCGTCGTCGCCGGACCGCCCGCGCCGGGCCCTTCCGCGCGGCTCCGGCCGACTTTTTTTCCTTGGGGGCCGGCCCCGCCTGCGCCGCCAACCTTCACGATCCCGCGCCTTGAACGCCCCGCGGACCGGTCCGATGCTCGCCCCCATGCTCGCGTCCGCCCCGTCCACCCTGCCCCACGAGCCCCGCGCC
>JABWBL010000311.1 GCA_013360535.1 Planctomycetaceae bacterium | reverse complement strand
TGCAGCGCATGGAAGTGCGCGCGCCGACGGCGGGCATCGTGCTCGAGCGCCGCGCGGCGCCGGGAACTTCGCTCGACGCGGCCCAGGCCGTCGTCTGCACGCTCTACGACCCGCACTCGATCCGCGTGCGCGTCGACATCCCGCAGGGCGAGGTCGGCAAGGTCGGCGTCGGGATGAAAGCCGAGGTGCTCGCGGAGTCGCGGCCTGGGCGGCCCTACCACGGCGAAGTGATCCGCCTCGTGCACCGTGCGGACATCCAGAAGGTGACGCTGCAGGTCCACGTGCGGCTGGACGACGGCGACGAGCTCGTGCGGCCCGAGATGCTCGTGCAGGCGCGCTTCCTGTCGAGCGGGAGCGCGGCCACCGGCACACAGGCGTCGACGAGCGTCGTGCTCGTGCCGGCGCGGCTGGTGAGCGACGGCCACGTGTGGGTCGTCGACGGAGCGAACGGAACGGCGGCGCGACGCAAGGTCGAGATCGGAGCGCGCATGGGCGACGACGTCGAGCTCACCAGTGGCGTCAACGCCTCGGACAAGCTGATCGACGCGCGCGGTGCGGCGCTCGAGGTGGGTGCGCGCGTGCGCGGAAGGAACGAATGACCATGGGCTTCATCGAACTGCGCGACGTCACCAAGACCTACCGCAAGGGCGAGCACGTCGTCACGCCGCTCGACCGTGTGTCGCTCGACATCGAGGCGGGCGAGTTCTGCGTGCTGCTCGGGCCTTCGGGCTCGGGCAAGACGACGCTGATGAACCTCGTCGCGGCGATCGACCGCGCGGATTCGGGCGAACTGCGTGTCGGAGGCACGGAGCTGACGAAGCTCTCGGCCTCGGCGCTCGCGGACTGGCGCGCGCGCACGGTCGGCTACATCTTCCAGCAGTCGAACCTCGTGCCGGTGCTCACCGCCTACGAGAACGTCGAACTTCCGCTGTGGCTGCAGCCGCTCTCGCGGGCGGAGCGCCACGCGCGCGTCAGCCTCGCGCTCGCGGCCGTCGGGCTCTCCGATCGCGCCGAGCACCTGCCCAAGCAGCTCTCCGGCGGTCAGGAGCAACGTGTCGCGATCGCGCGCGCGATCGTCGCGGATCCGCCGCTGCTCGTCGCGGACGAGCCGACGGGCAACCTCGACCACGACTCGGCCGAGGGCGTGCTGTCGCTGCTCGAGCGCCTCAACCGCGAGCGCGGCAAGACGATCCTGATGGTCACGCACGACCCACGCGCGGCGGAGCGTGGCACGCGCCACTTCCGGCTCGACAAGGGCGTGCTCGCCGAAGGCGCGGAGGCGCGGCGATGAAGCTCCTGCGGCTGGTCGTGAAGAACCTGCGGCGTCGGCCGATGCGCACGCTGCTCACCGTCGGCGGCGTCGCGTGCGCGATGCTGATGCTCGTGCTCGTGCAGAGCCTCGGCGCCGGCCTCGATGCGGCGCTCTCGGGCAGCGAGGCGGCGCGCACGCTGATCGTGTACCGCCTCAACCGCTACTGCCCGCAGACCTCGTTCCTGCCGGAGTGGTACGGGCCGCGCATCGAGCAGCTCGCGGGCGTCACCAGCGTGCTGCCGGTCAAGGTCTACCTCAACAACTGCCGCGCGAGCCTCGACATCGTGCCGTTCAACGGCGTCCCGGCCGAACGCCTCGCCGGCTCGCGCAAGTTCGACGTGCTCGACGGCGACTACGGGCGCTTCCTCGCCGAACGCGACGCCGCGCTCGTCGGGCGCAGCTTCGCGGAACGCAAGAACCTCGCCGTCGGCGACCAGTTCCGCTTCGGCGGCATCAACGTCAAGGTCGCCGGCATCTTCGGGAGCAGCGAGCCCGTCGAGGAGGGAACGGTCGTCACGCACCTCGAGTACCTGCAGCGTGCGGTCGCGGTCAACCGGCTGGGCACCGTGACGCAGTTCGAGGTGAAGATCGACGACCCGGCGCGCGCGAAGGAGATCTCGGCGCAGATCGACGACCTGTTCCGCACGGCGCCCGAGCCGACGGACACGCGGCCGCGCATCCTGTTCCTCGAGCACGCGACGCGCGACCTGCGCGAGATCCTGCGTTTCGCGGAGCTGCTCGGCCTCGCCTGCGTCGCGGTCGTGCTCGCGCTGGTCGCGAACACCGTCGCGATGAGCGTGCAGGAGCGCGTGCGCGAGTTCGGCGTGTTCCGCACGCTGGGCTTCCACGCGCGCCACGTCGCGGCGCTCGTGATCGGCGAGGCGCTCGTGCTCGCCCTTTCCGGCGGAGCGCTCGGCCTCGGCGCCGCGCTCGCGGTGATCCGCTTCTCGAGCCTGACGATCGGCGCCGAGGGCGTGCCCGTGTCGTTCTCGACGCAGCCGGAGCTGATCGTGCGCGGGTTCGCGATCGCGCTCGCGACGGGACTGATCGCTGGCCTCGCGCCCGCCATCCGTTCGTCGCGCTCCGAGATCGTCGCCAGCCTGAGGTCCGCCTGAGATGCGCGCGCTCCCGTTCGACTACGCGATCCGCAACCTCGGGCGTCGCCCGATGCGCACGCTGCTCACCGGGCTCTCGAGCGCGCTCGTCGCGGCCCTGCTCGTCGCGACGACGGCCTTCGTGCGCGGGCTGGGCGGCACGTTCTCCGGCGCGGCGCAGTCCGACACCGCGATCCTGCTCTCGACCGTCGCCGAGCGCGACGTCGTGCGCTCCACGGTGACCGCAGGTCTGCCCGAGCTCGTCTCGGCCTCGGTCCCGGGCGTGCGGCAGATCGGCGGAGTGCCCGCGATTTCCGCGGAAATCCACATGGGCACGAACCTGCGGCTGGGCGAAGGGCCCGACGCTCCGGGTGCGGAGCCGCTCGCCGGCTTCGTGCGCGGCGTGACGGAGCGTGCGTTCCTCGTGCACGAGGCGGTGACGCTGCTCGAGGGGCGGCCACCGCGCACGGGCGAGGTCATCGTCGGGCGGCTCGTCGCGGCGCAGCTCGGCGTGCCGGAGCAGGAGCTCGCGCTCGGGCGCAAGCTGCGCTTCGAGGGCGCGACGTTCGAGATCGTCGGACGCTTCGCCGCGCCGGGCACGACGATCGAAGCGGAGATCTGGACGCCGCTCGCCGAGCTGCGTGGCCTCACCAAGCGCGACGACAGCTCGGTGGCGTTCGTGAGGATGGAGAGCGCGGCGGGTTTCCCTGACCTGGAGCTCTTCACGCGCCGGCGCCTCGACCTCGAGCTGACGATGATCCCGAGCTCGACTTACTACCGCGAGCTCTCCGACTATTTCGCGCCGATCCGCTCGATGGCGTGGGCCATGGCGGCGCTGATCGTCGCGGGCGCGCTGTTCGGCGGCGCCAATACACTGAACGCCGCCGTGCAGGATCGCCTGAAGGAGCTCGCGGCGCTGCGCGCGGTCGGCTACTCGGGACTCGCGCTCGTGCGTTCGCTCGCGCAGGAGTCGCTCGTGCTCGCCGCGGGAGGCGGCCTCGTGGGCCTCCTGCTCGCGCGCATCTTTCTCGCCGGTTCGTCGGTGCGCATCGCGATGAGCGCGTTCTCGCTCGCGGTCGATGCCCCGGCGATTCTCGTCGGCTTCGCCGGAGCGCTCTTGCTCGGCCTGATCGGCACCGCCCCCGCGGCGGTGCGTGTGCTGCGCCTGCCGATCGCGGCGGCGCTCAAGGAACCCTGATCCCCTCTTCCAGAAGGAACTGCCATGCGTTCGTTGCTCCCGTTGTTGCTCGTCCTGTCCGCCTGCTCGACCGAGTCCGCGCCCGCACCGTCGTCGAAGGGCGGCGCGCTCGAGCCGTTCTTCGCCCAGCAGGCCGAGCCCGGTTCGGTCGATGTCCTCGCGGCGCGCGCGAGTGCGAAGGCGGGCAGCGAGCTCGTCCTCAAGGGGCGCGTGAAGGACTTCGTCGGCGGCCTCGCCGCGTTCACGCTGATCGATCCGTCGCTGCGCGCCTGCAGCGACGAGGGCGATCCGATGCAGGACTCGTGCGAGACCCCGTGGGACTACTGCTGCATTCCTGGCAAGGAAGTCGCCGCCGCCTGCGCGACGGTCGAGTTCCGCGACGCCGCCGGTGTGCTCAAGCAGCCGATCGAGGGCTTCCACGGCCTCGCGCACCTCGACACGGTCGTCGTGCGCGGCACGGCCGAGCTCGACGCCACCGGCAACCTGACGCTCGTCGCGAAGTCGTTCTCGTTCACCCCCAATCCGCCGAGGAAGAACTGATGCGCGGTCGAGCCAGCCTGTGGCCCGCGGCGCTGATCGTTGCGGTGTCGTGCGCGTGTGGAGCGGGCACCGACGCTCCGAGTGCGGCGCAAGTCGAGGCCGCGACGCAGGCCGCGGAGCGTGCCTGTGGTGAGCTCCAGAAGGAGCTCGTCGCTGCGTTGGGCGAGGCCATGGGAAAGGGCGGGCCTGTGGCGGCGATCGAGGTCTGCCAGCTGCGCGCGCCGCAGCTCGCCGCGAAAGTGGGCGAAGCGGCGCGACTGGACGTCGGGCGAACGGCGCTCGGGCTGCGCAACGCGGCGAATGCCCCCGACGCGTGGGAGCGCACGACGCTCGAGGAGTTCAAGCAGTCGCTCGCTGGCGGCGCGGCTGCGGAAGGGCTCGAGAAGGTGCAGCTCGAGAAGATCGGCGACGGTCATCAGTTGCGCTACATGCGCGCGATCGCGACCCAACCCGTCTGCCTGACCTGCCATGGCGACGAGCTGCTCCCCGAGTTGCGCGAGGAGCTCGCGCGGCGCTATCCCGAGGACCGGGCCATCGGCTTCAAGGCGGGCGAGCTTCGCGGCGCCTTCACGGTCACGGTGCGACTCGACTCGTGAACTATCGCGCGTCGCCGAGCTCGATCGGGTCGCCGAGGAACTTCGGCTGCGTGCCGAGCACGTGGGCGTCGAGCACGGCGGCGGTGCGCGCGACGACTTCTCGCGCGCGCTGCCGCAGGCCCGCCG
>JABWBL010000310.1 GCA_013360535.1 Planctomycetaceae bacterium | reverse complement strand
CCACACTCGCGCCAGCTTTTCGAGCGCTACGGGCGCGAGCGCGAGGCACTGAACACGCGCTTCGGCGCCTGGATGGGCCGCACGCGCGCCGCGGTGCGCGCCGACGATCGCGAGGGCCGCAACGGCTGCACGAACCTCGGCCGCTGCCTGTGGAGCTGCCCACGCGAGGCGCTCTACACGCCGTCGCTGACGCTGCGTGCGCTCGTGAAGCACGAGCGTTTCACCTACCTCGACGGCCGGCACGTCTCGCGCTTCGAGGCCGACGAGTCCAACCGCGTGCGGCGCGTGCGCGCGGTCGAGCTCGCCTCCGGACGCGAGGAAGTGCACGAAGTGGAGACGCTGGTGCTCGCGGCGGGAACTCTCGCGAGCGCAAAGCTGTTCCTCGACTCGCTGCGCGCGCACGGTGGCCGCGCGCCGGTGCTCGAGGGCCTGATGGACAACCGGCAAGTGCTCGTGCCATTCGTGAACCTCGCGATGCTGCGCCAGCGTTACGAGGCCGATTCCTACCAGTACCACCAGCTCGCGATGGGTTTCGAGCGCCCCGATCCGCGCCACTACGTGCACGGGCTCGTGACGACGCTCAAGACCGCGTTGATCCATCCGATCGTGCAGAGCGTGCCCTTCGACCTGAAGAGCGCGCTGTGGATCTTCCGCAACGCGCACGCGGCGCTCGGCATCGTCAATGTGAACTTCCACGACGAGCGCCGGCCCGAGTGTCGCGTCGAGCTCGAACCCGACGGCGACTCGACGCGCCTCGTCGTGCAGTACGCGCCCTCACGCGACGAGCCCGAACGCATGAAGGCTGCGCTCGCGACGGTGAAGAAGGCGCTCTCGAAGCTCAGCTGCGTGGTGCCGCCGGGGATGGCGCACGTGCGGCCGATGGGGGCGAGCGTGCACTACGCGGGCACGTTGCCGATGAGCGCGACGCGTGCGCCGCTCACGACCTCGCCGACAGCCGAAAGCCACGACATTTCCGGGCTTTTTTTCGCCGACGGCACGACCTTCCCGTTCCTGCCGGCGAAGAACCTGACCTTCACGCTGATGGCCAACGCCGACCGCATCGCGCAGGCCTGGGCCCGCGCCTGACGAGCTCGTCAGCGCACGATCACGCCCAGCTCGTCGAGCTCGAGCCGTCCGCCCGAGCTCGCACCGCTGACCCAGATGCGCAGGTACATCGTGCCCTCGCCATCGCGGAAGCGCGCGGGGTTCGCGGGCAGCGGGATGACCGAGTCGTAGGCCGCACCCGAAGTGGCCGCCGTGTTGTTGATGTTCACGAACTGGCCGTAGGGGAAACTCGCCGTCGACCAGTCGTACAGCTCGATCGACTCGGTGCCGCTCGTCGCGACGTAGTTGCGGCGCAGCACGAGCTCGCCGACGTTCAGGTTCGGCGTGAGCACCTTGCGGATCACGACTTCCGCGTAGATCCAGCCGTCGGAACGCGCCGTCACTGTCGCCTTGACGCCGTCGCGGGCGTAGCTCTGCAGGAACGCACCGGTCACGACTGGACCGCCGGGACCCGACGTCCCGAGGTCGCTCATCGCGTAACGCAGCCCCGCGCCGGCTTGCCAGAACACCGGGAACAGGTTCGCTCCGTTGTTGAGCGACACCGTGAGCACCGAGTTCATGTTCGTTCCCGGCACCTGCAACTCGTTGCGGTTGCGCGCGAGTGCGGGCAGCGTGAAGTTGGCGGCGGTGAGCACCGCAGCCTTCGCCGCGAGATCGAAGTGCGTGCCGTAGGCGAGGTACGGCGGCGTACCGGCGCTCACGCCCGGAGTCAGCGCCGCGACCGGGCTGCCACCACACGGTGCGAAGAAGTGGAAACGCGCGGCGCCGATCGTGCACGGCGCCTGCAGGCACGCGAGCGCACCCGGAGCCCAGATGCGGCCGTAGCCCGTGTATTCGCCGAGCGGGGCCTGCGAGACGGGAATGCACGAGTTTTCGAGCGCGTTCCGGATCTGCGCGGGCGTCGCCGTCGGCGCGTACGAGCGCAACAGCGCGACCACGCCCGCGACGTGCGGGCAGGCCGCGGAAGTGCCGGCGAAGCCGGTGGTGTAGCCGCCGCCGGTGACCGTCGTGCTCACGCTCAGCCCCGGCGCCGCGACGTCGACCCACGTGCCCCAGTTCGAGAAGCCCGCCTTGTTGAGCGACGGATCGAGCGCCGCGACCGAGATCACATTCTCGTAGGCCGCCGGGTAGTAGGGGAACACGCGTGCGTCGTTGCCCGCGGCCGCGACCGGCACGACGTCGTGCTCCCAGCAGTAATCGATCGCGTCGCGCTCCGCGAGCGTCACGTCGTCGGAGTAGAAGCTCATCGAGATGACGCGAAAACCCTGATCGGCGCAGTAGATCATCCCCGGCACGTTGGCCGAGTCGTACAGGTAGCCGGAGTCGATCGCGGTCTTGATGCCGGCGATGCGGCACAGCGGCGCGATGCCCGTGACGCCGAGGTTGTTGTCCTGCACCGCCGCGATGATTCCGGCGCACGCGGTGCCGTGGCCGAACACGTCGTTGGGGATCGGATCGTTGTAGGCGAAGTCGTAGCCGTGCACGTCGTCGACGTAGCCGTTCTGGTCGTCGTCGATGCCGTTCCCGGCGATCTCGCCGGGGTTGGTCCACACGTTCGCCGCGAGGTCGGGGTGCGTGGTCTCGAGGCCCGTGTCGATCACGCCGATCACGATCGACGGGTCGCCGCGTTCGGTGTTCCAGGCGAGGTCGGCGCCGATGTTGACGAGGTGGTTCATGCCCGGCCACATGGGGTCATTGGGCACGTAGGCCGGCTTGCGCCCGCGGTCGAGCTCCGCGTGCTCGAACAGCGCCGTCTCGCTCGCGTACAGCGCGCGCAGCTCATCGCGTCGGCCGCGCGGTACTTCGAGCACTTGCCAGCGGATCTGCGGGATGTCGCGCAGCACGCGCGCACCGAGCGTGTGGTGCAGCGTCTCGACCTCGCGCGGCGACGCGTCGGCCTTCACTTTCACGAGCAGGCGCGTGGGGTGGAACGTGGCGTCCGCGGGGGCGCTCACAGCGACGGTGACGGCGAGGAGCAGGGGGAGCATGGCTCCATGCTAGGCACCGGGGCTCGGGATGGGGGAGGCGTAGGTCCCCGCCATTTTCCGGGGAACGAGGTCCCTCGACGCCCGCGCCGACCACGGCTAGCCTCGAAGGCCTCCCCCGGCATTCCGACCTCGACCTCACGGCGTCGCTCCCGCGACGCGCTCGCAGATGAAGCTCGACGTTCGGTCTCTCGCCGCCAGTGTTGTCGGACTCGCCGCGCTCGGCGTCGCGGTGTGGACCGTCGTCTCGCACGACGAGGGCGCGGCCCAGCTCGCGGCGGAGCCCGCCGAGCGCGTCGCGTCGCCGATGCCGGTTGCGCTCGAGCCCCTCGCGGCTCCGCGGGAAGACGGCGTGCGAGTCGCGCCGGATTCCGAGCTCGTGGAGCTCGCCGAAGCGAACGTGCGTGCGACAGTCGTGCTGCAAGGGCAGTGGCTCGGCGCGCGCGGGTACGAGAGCGCGCTCGAGGTGCGCGTGACCAGCGTGGCGGCGGCGACGCTCGAGCGCTGGGCCGACGTCGACGACAGGTGGTGGGGCGAGCTGCAGGAGGAGTTGCGGATCTCGAACCTCGAGAGCGCCGGACTCGACTCGCTCCACGGTGGCGGGCTGCCGGTGCAAGTCGACGGCCACGGCCGGTTCGAGCTCGAGGTCACGGCGCTGCTGCGGGAGCGCGGTCGCCTGCCGGCGAGCCTGCTCGTCACGCTGCGCCACGAGAACTTCCGCAGCGTGCGCGCCGAGGTTCCACTCGTGGTGAACGGCGAGCCGCTGTCGCGCGCGGCACTCGTGCGCGAGGAGCTGATCGTGCTGCCGTTCCAATGGCAACTCCAGCCCGTGTGCGTCGTGCGCGGCAACACGGGGCTCGTCGACGGCCACGGCGCCGTGCACGTCGAGGCCTGGCGTCTCGACGGCGATCGGCCGCGGGAGCTGCTCGCCGAAGACGACGTCAACGGTCCCGACGACGTGTTCGAGTTGCCGTGCACGCCCTGCCCGAAGGTCGCGGTCGTCGCGTACTGCGACGGCTTCCTGCCGCAGACCCGCGTCGTTTACGTCGGCGACCAGCTCAACCTGTGGCTGGGCCGCATCACGCTCGACCGCGGCTTCACGTACTCCGGACAAGTCGCGGTCGGCGAGCACACGCTCGGCGCCAGCGCGTGGCTCTACCTCTCGCGCGAGAACCCGGTCTTCAACGCCGAGCGCTTCCGCTGGCGCGGCTTCGTGTGGTTCGACAATCGCTTCGAGCCCGAGGCGACGGCCGTGCGCACCGCGAGCGACGGCTCGTTCCGCTTCACCGGCCTCGCGGGCGGGCTCTACGAGCTGCGCATGGGCATCGACCCGAACTGGTGGACGCAGATGGATCCGGTGTACTTCGTGCGAGCGCCGGCCGAGGACGTGACGCTGCGACCGTGGCTCACGCGCATCGAGCTGCAGGTCGAGCAGGGCGACTTGCCGGCGAGCGAACGGCTGATCGCGGTGCGTGGGCTCGGTCGTGGCGGCGCGAACAGCGCGCGGCTGGTCACCGACGGCATCGGCCGCGCGCAACTGCGGCTTTTCCCGGGCGAACCCTACGTCGTCTCGGTCGAGCAGCCGCGTGGCCCGGCGTGGGAGTACGGCAAGGTCACCTCCCGCGAGCGCCTCGACGCGATCGAGCGCATCTCGATGGCCGCGCACCCCGCGCGCTGAAGGTGCCGCTGGTGAGCGCGCTCCGCGCGTGCGAAGCTTCCTCCGTGGCCACGAAACACAGGCTCGCGCTCGCGCTCGGCGTCCTCGCGACTCTCGCGCTCGTCGCGTGGGTCCTGCTGAGCCGCTCGCCGGCGCCGGACGGCGGTTCC
>JABWBL010000309.1 GCA_013360535.1 Planctomycetaceae bacterium | reverse complement strand
CGTGGCCTTCCTCGACGAACTTCTGCTCCGCCGCCTCGTCGTGCACGAACACCACGTCGGCGTCACCGCGGCGGCCGACGTCCAGCGCCTGGCCGGTGCTCGCCGGCATCGCGCTCGGCGCCGGACAGATTCCGGTGAGCTGGCGCGTGCGCGGGCAGCGGCTCGCGGCCCTGGGGCTGCTCGCCTACGGTGGCTACACCCTCATCCGCGGCTCGGTGCCGTTCGCGCCGCAGGCGACCGCGAAGGTTCTTCCCGATTGTTGTGCCGAACACGGTGCCGAAGGTGGGGAGCACCCCACAAGCGGCGACGGAATCAAGGTCGAGGGCGTTCCGGAGCGATAGCAGGCCCAGAGCCTCGCCGCCCGCCCGCGCCAGTGGCGCGTCCGGGGATCGAGGCATCCCCCGTCTGGCCTTGCTCCCGACCCCACGCGATGTCCAACCTGCAGATCGACCCCATCCTGCTCGAAGCCGTCATTCGCGGCACCGCCGAAGGCCTCCAGATGACGGGCCTGCAGCCGCCGCCGGTGGGAGCCTCGCGCTTCTACACAGCTGCCCGTCCGATCTCCGTGATGGTCGGCATGGTCGGCAAGACCAACGGCACCGTCGCGATCTCGCTCTCGGAGAAGGCGATGCTCCACATCGCCGGCCAGCTGATGGGCGAGAAGCGCGAGCAGGTCGACAACGAGACCGTCGACGCCATCGGCGAGGTCGGCAACATGATCGCCGGACGCGTCAAGGAGCTGCTCGTCGGCACCTCGTTCGAGATGGAGAACATCTCGGTGCCCTCGGTGATCATGGGCTCGAACTACGCCGTGCACTTCGCGCGCGGCATGCACATCGTGTCGGTCGACTTCGAGCTCGGCGACCTGCCGATCACCGATGCCAAGGAGCGCTTCTTTTCGGTGACGATTTCGCTGCTGCGCCGCGTCGCCGCGGCCGCCTGAGCGACGCTCTCCGGGCACCGCAGGAGCCGTCCGCCGGGCGTTGGCCCGTGCGGTGCGGCTCCCGCTCGTTCGTCAGACCAGCCCGAACACGACGTTCAGGAGCCGGTAGACGAGCGCGGCGATCAGCGCCGTCATCGGCAGCGTGAAGACCCACGCCATCAGGATCTTCGAGCCCAGGCCCCAGCGCACGGCCGACAGTCGACGCGTGGAGCCGACGCCCATGATCGCGCCCGTGATGGTGTGCGTGGTCGAGACCGGCACGCCCATGTAGGCGGCGACGCCGAGCGTCGCGCTGGCCGCGGTTTCCGCCGCGAAGCCGTGGATCGGCTGGATCTTGATCAGGCCCGAGCCGAGCGTCTTGATCACTTTCCAGCCGCCGGCGGCAGTGCCGAGCGCCATGACGGTGCCGCAGGCGAGCTTGACCCACAGCGGCACCTCCATGTCGCTCTGGAATCCGCCGGCGAACAGCGCGAGCGTGATCACGCCCATGACCTTCTGCGCGTCGTTGTTGCCGTGCTCCCACGCCATCCACGACACGCTCGCCAGCTGCGCCTTGCCGAAGGTGTTCGCGACCTTGCGCGGCGACCAGCGCCGCACGATCCACAGGAGCGCCCACATCAGCAGGAAGCCGAAGATCAGGCCCGCGATGGGGGACACGAGCATCGCCACCAGCGTCTTCTGGACGCCGGCGAAGTTCACGATCTCGGATCCTTTCGCCATCGTCGCGGAGCCGACGAGCGAGCCGATCAGCGAGTGCGAGCCCGAGATCGGCATGCCGATCCACGTCATCAGCGCCACCCAGCACGCGGCGCCGACCATCGACGCGAGCACGACGGTCTGCGTGACGAACTGCGGATCGACGAGGCCGCCGCCGATCGTCTTGGCGACGCGCGTGGAGACCAGCGCTCCGCCGAAATTGAGCGCGGCGGCGAGCATCACGGCGCTGCTCGGGCTGAGCACGCGCGTCGAGACCACGGTGGCGATCGCGTTGGCCGAGTCGTTCCACCCGTTGGTGTAGTCGAAGAGCAGCGCCGCGATCACCACGGCGATGATCAGGAACGTGGGATCAGCCATTCTTGAGGATGATCGCTTCGACGACGTGGCCGACGCTCGAGCACTTGTCGAGGGCTGCCTCGGTGATCTCGTGCAGCTCCTTCATCACGATCAGCTTGACCGGGTCCTTCTCGGTGGCGATCAGCTTGGCGAGCACGCCGCGGAAGATCTGGTCGCCCTCGTTCTCGAGTTTCGAGAGCTCGAGCAGCGAGACCTTCATCTCCCCGATCTTCTTCATGTCGCGCAGCTTGCCGATCGTGTCCTGCAGCCGCTCGGTCATCAGCACGAGCACCTGGGCCTGCGCCTGCAGCTCGTCGGGCACCTTCTCGATCCCGAACATCACGAAGCGCTGGGCGCAGGCGTCGATGTAGTCGACGACGTCGTCGAGCCGCGTCACGAGCGCGTGGATGTCCTCGCGGTCGATCGGCGTGATGTAGGTCTGGTAGAGCATCTCCAGGCCGCGGTGCGTCACCTTGTCGGTCTGGTTCTCGATCTCCTTCACCGCCCGCGCGTTCTCGCGGAAGTGGGGCGGATCCTTGAGCAGCGCCTGGAAGGCCTTCGCGACCTCGACGATGCGGGCAGCCGACTCGTCGAAGAGGTCGAAGAACTCCTCGTTGCGGGGGAACAGGCGGAAGGCCATGCGGGGATTCCTCGGGGGCTCCGGAAGAGCCGGAAGGATGACGTCGCCCCCGCCTCCGGATCAAGGCCGGATCAGGATCGTGCAAGGAACTTCGTGGTCCTTGACGCGCGCTTGATCTTGCGCCGGGAGCGCCTCAGTCCTTGTGCGGTTCCACCCGCTGCGCGAAGCCGTCGGCGCGGTAGGCGCGCGCGAGGATCGACATCGGGTGCATGGGCTTGGTGCCCGCGTGCTGCGCGAACTGGATCGCCGCCAGCGGGCAGTCGGTCGCCCAGACTTCGCTCGAAGCCGCCTGCATGCCCTCGAAGGCGTTCTTGCCGTAGCGCTGGCTCGGCTCGAAACCCTCGGTCTTCATCGCATAGGTGCCGTCGTGGCCGCAGCACTCCATGACCATGCGCGGCACGACCCCGGGGATCTTGCGCAGCAGGTCGCGCCCGCGGAAGCCGACCGCCTGCGCGCGCAGGTGGCAGGGCGCGTGGTAGGCGACGCTCTCGCCCGGCGTCGAGAGGAAGTTGGTGTTGAAACGAGCTTCCTCGCGGATCGACCACAGGTACTCGCTCGGGTCGCGCACCGCCTCGGCGAGCTTCTTCGCGCGCTCGCGGTCCTCGCCCTCGAGCAGCTCGGGGTACTCGCGCCGCATCATCATCGAGCAGGTCGGGTTGATCGCGAGCACCTTGGCGCCCGCCTCGACGTGCGGCATCAGGAGGTCGAGGTTGTGGCGCGCGTTCTTGCGCAGCGTCTCGAGGTCGCCGTGCTCCCAGGCCGGCATGCCGCAGCACGCGAGCCCCTTCAAGCAGCCGCAGCCGACCTGGTTCTTCTCCATCACCTCGAGCGTGTCGCGCCCGACCTGCGGCTCGTTGTTCTGCACGTAGCAGGTCTGGAAGAGCACCGTCTCGGTGCCGGGCTTCTCGATCGTCTTGCCCGCCTCCGCGGCCCAGCGCTCGAAGGTCGTCGCCGCGAAGTCCGGCAGCAGCTTGTCGCGGTGGATGCCGAGCGCCTTCTCCATGAACCAGCGGTGCAGGCCGACGCGATTGAGCGTGTTGGCGAGGCCGAAGCTCGCGCGCGCGGCGGCGCCCGCCAGGTCCGGATCGCCGAGCACTCGGTCGCGCAGCTTGACGCCGTCGCGCCTGGCGCGCACGGCCTGATGGCGGTGGATGAGCTTCGGGAAATCGAGCTGGAACTCGTGGCCGTCCCGCGGCGTGTACGGGCACTGCACGTCGCACAGCTTGCACTGGAAGCACGCGTCCGCGACGCGGTTGACCTCCGGCTCGGTGAGCTTGCGCACGTCGCCCGCGTGGTTCTTGTCGATCAGGTCGAACATCACCGGGAAGCTGTCGCAGTACTTGAAGCACATGCGGCAGCCGTGGCACAGGTCGAAGGCGCGCTCGATCTCCTTGCGCAGCAGCCCCGCCTCCCAGTACTTGGGCTCGCTCGGGTCGTACGTGAGCCCGTCGGTCGGCGTGTACGAGATCGGCGGGTGGGCGGAGGCGGCGAGGTCGTCGACGGAACCGTCGTCGTGCGCGGAGTGGGCTTCGCTCATGGCTCTCGGTGAAGGCGGAAAACGGTGGAGAAAGCACGCGCGGCCGACACCCGGCGATCCCGGGCGCCGGCCGCGCTCGAACGGAACGCTCGGGCGATCAGGAGATCGACTTGAGCATCGCCGCGAACTTGCCGGCGTGGGCCTTCTCGGCCTTCGCCAGCGTCTCGAACCAGTCGGCGATCTCGCTGAAGCCCTCTTCGCGCGCGGTCTTCGCCATGCCGGGGTACATGTCGGTGTACTCGTGCGTCTCGCCGGCCACCGCGGCCTTGAGGTTGAGCGACGTGTCGCCGATCGGCAGGTCCGTCGCCGGGTCGCCGGCCTTCTTCAGGAAATCGAGGTGGCCGTGCGCGTGGCCCGTCTCGCCTTCGGCGGTGTCGCGGAAGTTGCCGGCGACCTCGGGGTAGCCCTCGACGTCGGCGATCTTCGCGAAGTACAGGTAGCGGCGGTTGGCCTGGCTCTCGCCGGCGAACGCGGCCTTGAGGTTCGAATGGGTCTTGGAGCCCTTCAGGTTGGCCATGGGATTGCTCTCTTGCGTTGGGGTTGAAGTGGGGATGTCCAGTGGAGCGCGAGCAGGTCACGCCCCGTTCCTGCGCGGCGCACGGGGCGCCGCCGGTCGTCGTGAACGCGCGCAGCCGGCACATAGGCCACGGAACTGCACGCTGTAACCCGAGGCCACGAAGCCCGAGCGCGCGGGCGGCAGCGGGAGCGCGTCGAGCGCCTGGG
>JABWBL010000308.1 GCA_013360535.1 Planctomycetaceae bacterium | reverse complement strand
CATGCGGCCGGCGGCGACGCGCATCTATGAAGAAGCCTGGTCGCCGCACGACAAGGGCGAGATCACGGCCTCGGAGGCGTGGGCGCGGGCGCGGCCTGTCATTCACAAGCACCTGTTGCGCTTTGCCCGCGAGAAGGACCTGGCGTTGATGATCGAGCTGGGCAACCGCGCCAAGCCGCGCAACAGCGGGGAGATCGAACTGGACACGCTGATTCCGGCCTATGTGCTGAGCGAGCTGCGGACGTCGTTCCAGATCGGCGCGGCGCTGTTCCTGCCGTTCCTCGTGATCGACCTCGTCATCGCGAGCGTGCTGCTCTCGATGGGCATGTTCATGTTGCCGCCCGTGATGGTGTCGACACCGTTCAAGATCCTGCTGTTCGTGCTCGTCGACGGCTGGCACCTGATGTGCGAGTCGCTCGTCACCTCCTTCGTGACCACCTGACCATGAACGAGCTCGATCTCAAGGTCGCGGAACTGGCGCGCGAGATGCTGGTGACCGTGGTGCTGCTCGCAGGCCCCGTGCTGATGGTCGGCCTCGTGGTCGGCGTGGCGGTGAGCGTGTTCCAGGCGCTGACCAGCGTGCAGGAGCAGACGCTCTCGCTCGTCCCCAAGATGCTCGCGGTCATGGGCGTCGTGCTGCTGCTGCTCGTTCCCGGCCTCGGCATGCTGCGCGACTACACGCTGCGCATCCTGCACCAGCTGCACGCCTTCGGGCTCTCCTGACGCGCCATGCAGCACGTGCTCCAGGACGGGACGCTGGCCGCCTTCGGCCTCTTCATGACGCGCACGAGCGCCTTCGTGCTGGCGACGCCGTTCTTCGGCGCCCAGACGACGTTCGGCGGCGTGAAGATCGGGCTGATCGCGAGCCTGACGCTGGTCCTGTACTCGGTGCACGGCGTGCCGCTGCCCGGCGCCGAGGAGCCGCTCGAGTTCGGCGTGCTCGCGATGCGTGAGGTGCTCGTCGGTCTCGCGCTCGCGTTCGTGATGCAGGCCGTGCTGCTGGCCGTGCGCACCGCGGGCGAGCTGCTCGCGAGCGAGATGGCCTTCAACATGGCGAGCAGCGCCGATCCTGCGACGGGCTCGAGCTCGCCGCTGATCACGCAGTTCTACGAGATGCTGTTCCTGCTCGGACTGCTCGCGGTCGACGGGCACCACCTGCTCCTGCGCGCGCTCGCCGACTCGTACGACCGCGTGCCGGTCGGCCACCTCTCGCTGCCGCCGGGCTATCTCGACCTCGCGCTGCGCCTGACGAGCGACATGATCGCCGCGGGCGTCACGTTCCTCGGACCGGTGCTGATGCTCCTGCTCCTCTCGAGCGTCGTGATCGGCCTGATCGCGCGCGCGGTGCCGCAGGTCAACGTGCTCGAGATGGGCTTCTCGCTGCGCATCCTGGTCGGCCTCGGCGCGATGGTGACCTTCACGCCGCTGATCGCGCCCGCGCTGCAGCGGCTGTACGTGTACCTCGATCAAGGGCTCGAAGCGGCGCTCGTCGCGCTCGCGAGCTGACTTCCATGGGCATCTTCGACGAAGACGACGGCGAGAAGACCGAGGAAGCGACCCCTCGCAAGCGCCAGGAGGCGCGCGAGAAGGGGCAGGTCCCGATCTCGAACGAGCTGATCGCGGCGCTGACGCTGATCGGCTGGTTCGCGACGTTCCTGATCGCCGGTGGGTCGCTGTTCGAGGGCTTCGGCGGGCTGATCGCCGGCACGCTCGAGGGCATGCCGGAGCTCGCCAGCGTCGAGTTCACGCCGGAGCTGATCGCCAACGAGCTCGGGCGCGCGCTCGGCTCGATCGGCTGGTCGGTGATCGGCCTGATCGCGCCGCTGTTCGCGCTGACGGCCTTCGCGGGCTACGGCCAGATCGGCCTGGGGCTCGCGACCAAGGCGCTCGAGCTCAAGCCCGAGAAGCTCAACCCGCTGTCGGGCATGGAGAAGCTCTTCAGCCTGCGTGGGCTCGTGCGCACGCTGCTGAGCCTCGCCAAGCTCGCCGTCATCTTCATCACCGTCGCGCTGACGGCGTGGTCGGACTTCTCCAAGGTCGTCGCGATCGAGTCGCTCGACCTGGGCCCCGCGCTCGTCGCGATCGGACAGGTCGTGCTGCACTGCACGAGCGCCGCGCTAGTGGCGATCCTCGTGCTCGCGCTCGCCGACATGGCCTTCCAGCGCTACCAGCACCACAAGGAGCTCCGCATGACCAAGAAGGAGGTCAAGGAGGAGATGCGCTCGTCGGAAGGCGATCCGCAGGTCAAGGCGCGCATCCGCCGCATGCAGCGCGAGATGGCCTCACGGCGCATGATGAGCGACGTGCCGAAGGCGACGGTGGTGATAACCAACCCGACGCACTACGCCGTCGCGCTGCAGTACGACCGCGAGGCGCCGCCCGAGCGCCGTGGCGCGCCGAAAGTCGTCGCCAAGGGCGTCGACGCCGTCGCGCAGCGCATCAAGGAAGTCGCCCGCGAGGCGAGCGTGACGATCTACGAGGACGTGCCGCTCGCGCGCGCGCTGCACGCGCGCTGCGAGATCGGCGACGAGGTGCCGGCCGAGCTCTATCAGGCCGTCGCCGAGGTCCTCGCCTACGTGTACGGACTCGAGAAGGGGCGCCCCGTCGTGGGCGCGTGAGCTGAACGATGAACGACGCAACCCTCGAACGCGCACGCGGAACGGCCGCGTTCCTCCGGCGCTACGCCGACTGGATCATCGGCATCGGCGTGCTGGGCCTGGTGATGACGCTGGTCACGCCGCTGCCCCCGGCGTTCCTCGACATCCTGCTCGCGATCAACATCGCGACGTCGCTGCTCCTGCTGCTGCTCACGATGAACACGCGCTCGGCCGCGGACCTGTCCGCGTTCCCGTCGCTGCTGCTGTTCGCGACGCTGTTCCGCCTGGGTCTCAACGTCGCCAGCACGCGCCTGATCCTCTCGGGCGGCGAGGCGGGCGCGATCATCACGGCCTTCGGCGACTACGTCTGCGGCGACAACCTCGCCGTCGGAATCGTGGTGTTCCTGATCCTCGTGATCATCCAGTTCGTCGTCATCACCAAGGGTTCGGGGCGCATCAGCGAAGTGTCCGCGCGCTTCGTGCTCGACGCGATGCCCGGCAAGCAGATGGCGATCGACGCCGACCTGAACAGCGGCCTGATCGACGCCGACGAGGCGCGCCGCCGCCGCGAGCGCATCGCCTCGGAAGCCGAGTTCTACGGCGCGATGGACGGTGCCTCGAAGTTCGTCCGCGGCGACGCGATCGCCGGCCTGATCATCACCGCGCTCAACCTCGTCGGCGGCATCGCGCTCGGCTCGTTCGCCGGCATGTCGATCGGCGACGCGGCCGAGCGCTACTCGCTGCTCACGATCGGCGACGGCCTCGTCAGCCAGATCCCCGCGCTCCTGATCTCGACCGCCTCGGGCGTGCTCGTCACCAAGGCGAGCGACGACACGAGCCTCGGCGTGCAGGTGCTGACGCAGGTCACCGGTCGCCCACGCGCGACGCTGATCGCGGCCGGCATGCTGTTCGCGATCGGGCTCGTCCCCGGGCTGCCCAAGATCCCGTTCTTCCTGCTCGCGTCCCTGCTCGTCATCGGCTGGCGTGCGACGCGCGGCTCCGAGGAGGCGCAGGCGCAGGAAGAGGCGGCGCGCACGGCCGCTCCGGCGAAGGCGGAGCCGAGTGTCGCCGAGAAGGAGAGCGAAGCCACGCTCGAGTCGCTCAAGATCGACCGCGTCGCGCTCGAGATCGGCTACCGGCTGATCCCGCTCGTGCAGGACCCGCGTGGGCAGGGCATCCTCGACCACATCTCGCAGCTGCGCCGGCGCTTCGCCTCGCGCGAGGGCCTCGTGCTCCCGCCGGTGCGCATCAAGGACAACATCAAGCTCGCGCCGAACGCCTACCGCATCCTCGTCGGCGGGCAGGAAGTCGCGCGCGGCGAGATCGAGCCCGGCCAGCACCTCGCGATGGACTCCGGCGCCGTCGCCGGGAAGATCGTCGGCACTCCGACCGTCGACCCCGCCTTCGGCCTGCCGGCGCTGTGGATTCCCGAGGCCTCGAAGGACGAGGCCGAGATCCTCGGCTACACGGTGATCGATCCGGTCAGCGTGCTCGTCACGCACCTCTCGGAAGTGCTGCGCTCGTCGCTCGGCGACATCCTCACGCGCGATGACGTCAAGGAGCTCGTCGAGAACGCCAAGAAGGTCTCGCCGGCGGTCGTCGAGGAGCTCGTGCCCGCGAAGATCGGCTACGGCGAGGTGCAGGCGGTGCTGCGCAACCTGCTGCGCGAGGGCGTGTCGATCCGCAACGTGCCGCTGATCCTCGAGGTGATCGCCGACCACGTCGTGCGCACGAAGGATCCCGACACGCTGGCCGAGCTCGTCCGCCAGCGGCTGGGGCGCGCGCTGTGCGAGTCGCACGCCGATCGCAACGGCACCGTGCACGCGGTCACGCTCGATCCCGGCATCGAGCAGCGGCTGGCGAACGCCGTCGGCGGCTCCGCCGATCCGGAGAGCCCCGGCGTCAATCCCGCGTACCTGCAGCGACTGGTCGAGCGCATCGGCGAGTCGGTCGCGGCGGCCACGCGCGGCGGCGCCGACGTCGTGCTGCTCGCGCGCTCCAACGTGCGCCGCTTCCTCGGCGAGCTCGTGCGCGCGTCGTTGCCCAAGGTGTCGGTGCTGTCCTACCAGGAAGTCGTCCCCGCCAAGAGCGTGCAGACCATCGGCGTCGTGCGCTTCGAGGAGTGAGCCATGCAGATCCACCGAATCCGAGGCCGTGACCTGCGCGAGGCGCTCGAGCGCGCGCGTGCCCAGCACGGCGACGACGCGCTCGTGCTCTCGCGCGAGACCATGGCCGATGGCGGCGTGACCGTCGCCGTCGCCGACTCCACGCGTGCGCTCAACGCGCGGAAGATGGCCTCCGCACCGGCGGAAACGCGCGAC